>JBJFHH010000001.1:0-1556 GCA_051893475.1 Bacillus sp. (in: firmicutes)
CGCAAAGATTTGGCTGACCGCGCTATATTTTACGAGAGGGCGCAAAGATTTCATTCACCGCGCTATTCTCTACCGCGATGGCGCTATTTTTCTGCTGACCACGCAATCAAACTTCTAAAACACTTATAAACTAGCAAAAATCATGTGAAATTCCGCAATTTTATTAGGTTTTTATCATAATCTTGGTTTTTTCGATACATTTTCTGTCTTCAGGTGTAAGAAAGGCCGGTTTTCATCAATAGCACAGACGAGGGTGGGCGATTCTCCTCTTAAAAAGCACATTGGTAGTTTTGCCGATAAATAGAGCGCAAATGTGATAGGAATTGTGGTATGTCTTTGATAAAATAATAGATAGTATATTATGAATTATTGAAAGGAAGGTAGATACTGATGGAAACAGGATGGATCATGGAAATGTTTCGGGGTGCCGGTAAGCTATTCGTCCATCCGCTATTTTACTATTCCTTTTTATTAGCCGTGCTTGTCGGGTATCGTCGTGTGAAACGTGAACGAAAGGATTTTAAGATTCGGATTGAAAGCGGATATTTTGAAATGAAAAATGTGTTGCCGCTCGGTTTATTAATGGGACTTATTTTATCTGTCGCATCAGCAGCGGCAGGCGTTGTTGTTCCATTTGCTGCCATTTTATTAATGGCAGCAGTCGCAGTCATCCTAAGCTTCACAATGCAGTTTAGATTGTTGTCTCCTGCTAATGTGATTGGAATTACGTTATTTTTAGTATTCTTCTTATTTGAAAAAAATATCGATATTCCGTATTTAGGAGATGCGATTGCGGATTTGGAGTCTCCGTTCATTCCGGGACTTGCGGCTGTAATGGGGGCTTTATTAATTGCAGAAGGATTTTTGATTCGCCTGAATGCATCAAAGAAAACATCGCCAAAGCTGATTACATCGAATCGAGGATTAACTGTCGGTTCGCATGAAACAGGACGGATTTGGCTTGTACCGCTGTTTTTATTTCTTCCGGGCGGCGAAATGGCTTTGCCTTTTGAATGGTGGCCTGTATTCCAGATTGGCGAGCAAATGGCCGTGACTCCAATATTGGTGCCGTTTGTATTCGGTTATTCACGGCTTGTGCAAGCAGCATTGCCGCAGCAGGCGATTAAAACGAGCGGTTCGAAAGTAATCGGGCTCGGTATTTTCATTCTAGGAGCAGCAATCGCTAGCATTTGGGTGCCGCTGCTGTCCATCGTTGCAGCAGCTGTTGCCATTCTCGTCAGAGAGCTGCTTTATTACAGTGAACGAACAGCTGAAATGCGCTCAACCTTTTACTTTACAAATAAAGACCATGGCGTGTTCATTCTAGGCGTTATCCCTGATTCGCCAGCATACAAAATGGGCTTGCAGGTTGGTGAAGTGATCACAAAAGTAAACGGACAAAATGTGTTGAGCGAATCGGAGCTATATGAAGCGCTGCAAACAAACCGTGCTCATTGCAAACTTGAAGTGCTTGGTACAAACGGGGAAATCCGTCTTGTGCAAAAAGCGGTTTATGAAGGTGAACACTATGAGTTGGGAATCCTGTTTATTCAGGA
>JBJFHH010000002.1:0-1554 GCA_051893475.1 Bacillus sp. (in: firmicutes)
AATCGAGTAGGGGCTAACATGTAGCCCCTCTCACACCACCGTACGTGCCGTTCGGCATACGGCGGTTCAATTCAAATAATAATCCAAACAGCTTAGAAGTCCTCGCTTTGCGAGAATTTCTTTGCTTATGAGACGCAGTCCTGTGGTCTTTGCGACCGCTTGGTAGTGGTCCCCAAAGGCTACGGATTTCCTTGCTATCCATTCAGGTGCTCCGAGTTTACAAAGTCCCCAAAGTCGCTTGTCTCTCGTCTTCCACTGCTTCCATATAACAATTCTCATTCTCGTTCGCAGATGTTCGTCTATTCTCTTTAGGGTATTCTTCATGCTACCCATTCTGAAATAGTTTATCCATCCGCGAATGACCTGGTTCAATCTCATGATTCGATAATCCATTGTTACTGACCAACTACGCTTTGTCAGTTGTTTTAGTTTTCTCTCGAATCTCTTGATTGAATCCTTGTGTGGTCTTGCCTTCCACTTTCCGTCTGCGCTGTCCTTCCAGAATCCGAATCCAAGATACTTAAGCTTCATTGGTGTTGTCACCTTTGATTTGGCAGCATTCACCTTAAGCCCGAGTTTCTTCTCAATCCACTTCGTCACACTTGCCATTACTCTGTTGGCTGCTGCGCTGCTTCCTACTGTGATTACGCAATCGTCTGCATATCTTACGAAGCGGAGTCCTCTTGATTCGAGTTCCTTGTCAAGTTCGTTCAGCATTATGTTGCTGAGCAGGGGTGAAAGGTTTCCTCCCTGTGGAGTTCCCCTGGTGGTTTTCTCATACTTTCCTTTTACCATTACTCCTGCATTAAGGTATTTCCTAATGAGTGATTCCGTGTCAGGGTCGTTTATGAGGTTGTGCACCAGGGTCATGAGTTTGTCCTGCGGTACATTATCGAAGAATTTCTCAAGGTCTATGTCTACGATGTAGGTATATCCGTCATTGAAGTATTCGAGCAGTTTTACTATTGCCTGCTGTGCTCTGCGGTTTGGTCTGAATCCATAGCTGTATTCACTGAAGTGTAGTTCTGCTATTGGAGTCAGTACCTGTGCTATTGCCTGCTCAATGACTCTATCCACGACTGTAGGTATTCCAAGATTTCGTACTCCGCCATTTGGCTTTGGTATTTCTACTCTCCTTACCGGCTGTGGCTTGTACTTCCTTCTTCGAATCTTGTCTCTGATTTCTACCCAGTTTTCTCGGAGATACCGGTCGATGTAATCTATTTCGATTCCATCGATTCCTCCTGCACCCTTGTTGGCTTTCACCTTTTCGAGTGCCATTCTCATATTTCCTCTACTGAGTATTCTCTCAAGCAGTACGGACATTTGGATTTGTCTCCTTTCGTTGTTTTGCTTCGCATCCTCTATACCTCTACCTCCTATGGAAGTTTCACTCCGTTACGTCTTCGCTACTACCTTCCTCGTCGAGTATGGATGCGTACTTTCGCAAGTCCATTTGACTCTTGAATTGTTCAGCCCTTCGCTCCGTCCCCATTACAGAGACTTCAATGCTACTATGGCTTCGGCTGACTTCTCACAGTTCGTTGTTACTAC
>JBJFHH010000003.1:0-6294 GCA_051893475.1 Bacillus sp. (in: firmicutes)
AAAAGTGGCCTTTTGTTCAATAAAATCATAATAAATCAGTTGAAACAAAGAAAAAGTGAACGGAAATGCCGGGTTTAATGGGCTTGCGAAAAGGCAATAAGAGTGGTCGAGGCTGGAATAGAGCCACTTGGAAAAGGATAGAGTCTCACTAGTCAATTAGAGTAGAGCGCTCATTTCTCAAGTCTGCACATCTTTGGTAGGACGATATCAAGCAAGAGAAGTTAATCGATGAGGCTGATTTTTTGTATTGACGGAAATCTTTCGAAAAATAATAGCTAAAGACATTTGTTGGGAATACCATTGTTATATAACTTAATAGTATCAGAAAGATTACCAAATTTATTATATCCAAAAGTTATTGCAATATATAATTTGTTATGTTAAATTAATGTGTAAGCGGTTACATTATATAGGAGGAAGTTAAGATGGCTACAATGAGAGAAGTTGCTCGTTTGGCGGGTGTTTCTGTTGCAACAGTATCACGTGTGCTTAACAATACAGGGTATGTGCATGAAGATACGAGAAAACGTGTTGAATCAGTCATAGAACAGCTGGAATACAGCCCGAATGAGGTGGCTCGTTCGTTGTTCAAGAAGGAGTCGAGAATAATCGGCTTACTTTTGCCGGACATTACGAATCCATTCTTTCCTCAGTTAGCCCGTGGAATAGAGGATGAAGCTCAGAAACAAGGATATCATTTGCTGTTTGGCAATAGCGATGAAAAACTGGAAAAGGAGCTTCAATATATCCAAACCTTTCTTCAAAACAATGTAGTGGGGCTTATTACTGTTTCGATTTCATCAGGGAAACTAAACTATGATGATATTAGCATTCCGACAGTGTTTCTTGATCGGGGCTCTGAGGAAGACTTTTATGTTTATGCTGATGGGAGAGAAGGAGGTAAATTGGCGGCTCTTGAAATGATTAAGCGCGGCAGCCGAAATATCGCAGTGATTAAGGGGCCGGCAAATTTGCACTCGGCGCAGGAGCGATTTCAAGGGGCTATTGATGTCTTAATGAATGAGTATGTAGATTTTCAAGTGATATCAACTGATTCCTATGCTTTCTTGGATGCAAAGGAATGGGCAAGAGAGTTATTTGATAAATATCCGGAAACGGATGGGGTCATTGCCAGCAATGATATTACGGCTACTGCTGTTCTCCATGAAGCTCTTCAACGCGGCAAAAAAGTACCTGATGAGGTGCAGATTATCGGATATGATGATATACCGCAAAGCAGTTTATTATTTCCTGCCCTTTCAACGATTAGGCAACCTGCCTATGAAATGGGGAAGGAGGCCGCAGCATTATTGATTTCGATCATTAAAAAAGAGACGGTAGAAAAGAAACATATTAAGCTGCCTGTTACTTATATTAATCGTGAGACTACGAGGAGGTTAAATGCCGATGGTTAAAATAGTGGTTGTAGGTAGTATTTCAATGGACTTAGTAGTGACATCAACTGTCCGACCAGGTGCAGGTGAAACAGTACTTGGCGAGAATTTCGTTACAGTACCGGGCGGCAAGGGAGCAAATCAGGCTGTTGCCGCTGCCAGATTGGGCGCTGATGTTCGTATGGTCGGCTGTGTAGGTGATGACCATTATGGAAAACAGCTACTGGATAATTTAACACAGAATGGTGTTTCTGTAGATTTTGTGAAACCGGTTACAGAAGCAGGTACTGGTACAGCGCATATTGTGCTAGCTGAAGGTGATAACAGCATTGTCGTAGTCAAGGGAGCCAATGACTGCGTAACGCCTGAGTATGTTGAAGGAGCTTTAGCTGCGTTGAAGGAAGCTGATATTGTCTTAATTCAACAAGAGATTCCTTTTGAAACGATCGAATATGTAAGCGATGTTTGCTCAAGCTTCGGTATTCCGTTGCTACTGAACCCGGCGCCTGCTCACTTTATCTCTCAAAAAATTATAGATGAGGCAACGTTCATTACGCCGAATGAGCATGAAGCAAAATTGCTGTTTCCGAATATGAGCTTAGAGGATGTTTTAAAGCAGAATGCGACGAAGGTTCTTATTACGGAAGGAAGTAAAGGTGTACGCTATCATAACGGTAAAGAGGAAGTGTTGGTACCGACATTTAAAGTGGAAGCTGTTGATACGACAGGTGCAGGCGATACATTTAATGGAGCTTTTGCAGTGGCTGTGGCGGAAGGGAAGAATATCGCAGACAGTTTGAGATTTGCTAATCGGGCTGCATCATTATCTGTTACAAAATTCGGAGCTCAGGGCGGAATGCCGACACGTCAGGAAGTGGAGGAGAACCGATCATGAAAAAACATGGTATATTAAATAGCTCCATTAGTAAAGTTCTTGCCGATTTAGGACATACTGATACGATTGTTATTGCAGATGCAGGTCTTCCGGTGACGAAGGGTGTGGAGAAAATTGATTTGGCTCTAGTACCAGGAAAGCCTAGCTTTCAAGAAACTGTTGCGGCGATTATTGACGATATGGTTGTTGAAAAAGTCATTCTTGCTGAAGAAATTTTGCAGGCGAATAAACCTGCGGATCATTTCTTAAAAGAAGCATTAAGGGATTTACCATTCGAGTATATTTCTCACGAAGAATTGAAAGCGCTATCAAAAGAGGCGAAGGTCATTATCAGAACGGGTGAAATTACACCGTATGCCAATGTGATTTTACAAGCAGGTGTATTCTTCTAGGAAGAGGTGAATTTTGTGCATATTACAATGAAAAATATTCACAAAGCATTTGGTAAAAATGAAGTGCTGACAGGCGTAGACTTTGAACTTCTGCCTGGGGAGGTACATGCATTGATGGGGGAGAATGGAGCTGGAAAATCCACCATGATGAATGTGTTGACCGGATTACATAAGCGTGACCAAGGTACAATCACCATCAACGGGGAAGAATATTATTTTTCCAACCCGAAGGAAGCTGAACAGAAGGGGATTGCCTTTATCCACCAGGAAATGAACATTTGGCCTGAAATGACGGTGATCGAAAACCTGTTTATCGGAAAAGAGCTGCGAAACAAGCTAGGCATATTAAAAATTCATGAAATGCGAGAAATGGCCAAGGAACAATTCAAGAAGCTTGCGGTCTCTATTTCTTTAGATGAAAAAGCCGGCAATTGCTCTGTCGGTGAGCAGCAAATGATTGAAATTGCCAAGGCGCTGATGACGAATGCCGAAGTGATTGTTATGGATGAGCCGACTGCAGCGTTAACAGAACGGGAAATTCAGCATCTATTTGACGTCATTAATTCACTGCGTAAACAAAATGTCAGTATTGTTTATATCTCGCATCGGATGGAAGAGATTTTTGCGATATGCGACCGGATTACTGTTATGCGTGACGGAAAGACGGTTGATACAAAGGCGATTCCGGAAACGAGTTTCGATGAAGTTGTCAAAAAGATGGTTGGACGTGAATTGAAGGATCGCTTCCCGGCCAGAAAACCGACTGTCGGCGAGGTTGTCTTAGAAGTGAAGGACTTATCACGGGCCGGAGAATTTGAACATGTCTCATTCTCAGTGAGAAGCGGAGAAATTGTCGGTTTTTCCGGTCTGATGGGAGCAGGTCGGACGGAAATCATGCGTTCGATTTTCGGTTTAGCTCATCCGGATCATGGCGTAATGAAGATGAACGGTGAGGAAATTAAAATTCATAATCCTGCGCAGGCGGTTGAGAAAGGGATCGGCTTTATTACGGAAGACCGTAAAGTGGAAGGACTGGTACTTGATTTCTCAATACGTGAAAACATTGCTTTGCCAAATTTGAAAAGTTTCTCTCCGAAAGGAATTATAGATGAAAAAAACGAGAAGGAATTCGTTAACTTATTAATAGAACGTTTGAGAATTAAGACAGAATCAGCGGAAACGAGTGCAAGAAGCCTATCCGGAGGTAACCAGCAAAAGGTGGTTATCGCGAAGTGGATCGGCATTGGACCGAAAGTGCTAATACTGGATGAGCCGACTCGAGGTGTTGACGTCGGGGCGAAATTTGAAATATATCAGCTAATGAATGAACTGACGGATCGAGGAGTGGCAATCATTATGGTTTCTTCAGAATTGCCGGAAGTAATCGGTATGAGCGACCGCATCCTGGTTGTTCATGAAGGACATATTAGCGGAGAACTTAAGAAGGATGAAGCAACGCAAGAAAAGATCATGACATTAGCAACAGGAGGTCAGTAACATGGCGAATGTAAAGAATGGCGAGAATGCCGGTAAGAAATTTTCTGTTGGATCCATTGCACAAAAACTAGGTCCGCTTCTTGGACTGATTGTGTTAGTTGTTGTCGTTTCCATTATGAATCCAAGCTTTTTGGCACCTTTGAATATATTAAACTTGCTTCGGCAAGTTGCAATTAATGCACTTATAGCGTATGGTATGACATTTGTTATTTTAACGGGCGGCATCGATTTATCTGTCGGCGCGATATTGGCGCTGTCCAGTACATTGATGGCAGGTATGATGGTTTCTGGTATGGATCCGATTTTAGCTATTTTAGTAGGTTGCTTGCTAGGTGCGATTATGGGAGCAGTAAATGGCTTACTGATTACGAAAGGTAAAATGGCCCCATTTATCGTAACATTAGCGACAATGACAATTTTCCGTGGGTTGACAATGGTATACACAAACGGAAATCCGATTACGGGTCTCGGCGACAGCTTTATGTTCCAAGTGTTCGGACGCGGCTACTTCTTAGGTATTCCGGTTCCGGCTATTACGATGATTATCACGTTTGTTATTCTGTGGGTGATTCTTCATAAAACACCGTTTGGCCGTCAAACATATGCAATCGGCGGCAATGAAAAAGCGGCGATTATTTCTGGTATTAAAGTGGATCGTGTAAAAATTATGATTTACTCTTTAGCAGGCTTATTAGCAGCTCTTGCGGGTGCTATTCTAACATCCCGTTTAAATTCAGCTTCTCCAACAGCTGGTGATTCTTATGAATTGGATGCAATCGCAGCTGTTGTATTAGGTGGTACAAGCTTATCAGGCGGACGCGGCTGGCTTGTCGGCACGCTGATTGGCGCTTTAATTATCGGTACATTGAATAACGGCTTAAATTTACTAGGTGTATCATCTTTCTTCCAAATGGTTGTAAAAGGCGGAGTAATTATTTTGGCGGTATTAATGGACCGTAAAAAAGCAGCATAGGAGGGTTTAATCTTGAGAAAAATATGGACAGTAATGGTGGCAATATCAGTCATTCTTTTAGCGGCTTGTTCATTAGAGCCACCTGAGTGGGCAAAATCTACAAAGGAAATGGATATTGAAGATATAACGATTGGACTTTCCGTCTCGACATTAAATAATCCCTTCTTTGTTTCTTTAAAAGATGGCGTTGTAGCGGCGGCTGAAGAAAATGGAATGAAAACGATTGTAGTTGACGCGCAAGATGATTCGGCTACTCAAGTAAGTGGGATTGAGGATTTAATTCAGCAAGGGGCAGATATTCTTTTAATCAACCCTACTGATTCAGCAGCAATTTCAACAGCTGTTGAATATGCCAACAGTGTAGGCATTCCGGTTATTACATTGGACCGTTCTTCCGATTCAGGTGATATAGTGACATTGGTTGCTTCTGATAATGAAGCTGGAGGACAAATGGCTGCCGAATATATTATTGAATTGCTTGGCGAAAATGCTGTTGTTGCGGAATTAGAGGGGACACCGGGTGCTTCAGCCACTCGTGAACGCGGAGCAGGATTCCATAGTGTAGCGGATGAAAAACTGCAAATCGTATCTAAGCAAACAGCGGATTTCGATCGTACTCAAGGATTGAACGTTATGGAAAATATGATTCAAGGCAATGGCAATATTCAAGCTGTGTTTGCCCATAATGATGAGATGGCTCTTGGTGCTTTAGAAGCGATTAATAGTGCAGGAAAAAATCTGATTGTAATCGGATTCGACGGAACGGAAGATGCGCTTGCTTCTATTAGAAATGGGCAGCTAACGGCAACAGTTGCTCAACAGCCGGTCTTAATGGGTGAAATGGCTGTACAAGCAGCAATAGACTATTTAGAAGGCAAGGATGTAGAAGAAGTACTTGCGGCTCCTCTGAAATTAGTAACACAAGACAATATCAATCAAGAATAAGTCAGGTCAAGGTGCGTAGGAGTAAGGAATTATTTTTAGGCACCTCTTCTCTTCTTGATAAACAATTCAAAAAGTTAAACTTTATTATTTTAGAAAAAAGTTGTTGTAAAGATTAGATGGGCATGATATATTAAATATTGTCCTTAAGAAAAGGACATCGGCTTAAAAAACACTACAAAAAAAGATTGACAGTGTTTT
>JBJFHH010000004.1:0-1545 GCA_051893475.1 Bacillus sp. (in: firmicutes)
AATGAATTTAACACAGAATGACAGACTTAAGCAAGTAACAAGTGACACTTTAATTGTAGGAGTTGATGTTGGATCACAAACTCACTTTTGCAGAGCGTTTGATTGGAGGGGATTTGAACTTTCCAGAAGAGTATTTAAGTTTAGCAACACTGGAAGGGGATTCCTTACTTTCCTTCGATGGACAGAGGAACTCATGAATAGAACCGAAATGAAGAAGGTTATTGTTGGCTGCGAGCCTACCGGTTGCTACTGGCTTACTTTTCAGAAGTTCTTACAGGACCATGGTATTCAGCTTGTAACGGTCAATCCATTTACAGTTAACAGGAGCATGGAACTGGATGATAACAGCCCTGAGAAAAGTGATTTAAAGGATCCTAAGACAATTGCGTTGCTTGTGAAAGATGGAAGGTATTCAACTTCTTATCTTCCCAGTGGAGTGTATGCTGAAATCCGAGAGGCCTCTGTTTGCAGAGACCAGATCATGAAACAGCATGTACGTCTGTCAAATCAGATACAGGGATGGCTTCAGAAGTTCTTTCCGGAGTATTTTGAGTGTTATGCCGATTGGGATTCCACCAGTGGACTTATGCTTCTTAAGGAGGCACCACTTCCACAGGATATCCTAAGAATCGGAGCAGGTGGAATCAATCAGATATGGCGAGATGCAAAGGTGCGTGCGGCAGGCATAAAGAGGGCACAGACTCTGGTAGAAGCAGCACAAAACAGTGTAGGACTGGAAGCTGGTGAGGCAGCAAGACTTGAGATATGGATTCTTGTAAATGACTACATCCTGAAAGCAGAACAGCTTAGAAGACTAGATGAATACCTGGAAGAAAAAGTAAAAGAAGTACCAAATGTGGAGAAACTGCTCGCCATTAAAGGAGTAGGGATGAGTACTGTGATTGGCTTTATAGCAGAGGTTGGTGATATCGGACGTTTCACTGATCCTAAGCAGATACAGAAGCTTGCAGGGCTAGAGATAGTCAAAAAGAGCTCCGGTAAAAAGAAAGGTCAACCAAGAATCAGTAAGAGGGGCAGAAGAAAACTACGAAGAACCATGTATGAATCAGCACGTGCACTGATAACCTGGAATCCGGCGTTTCAGGATGTGTTCCTTTATTACAGGAACAGACAAAAGAATCCACTAGGAGGAATGCAGGCAAAGATAGCAGTTGCATGTAAAGCAATCAGGATTTTTTATGTAGTATTACAAACAGGCTGTGACTTTGATGAGGAGAGGTTCCGAAGGGATATCATCAGGCCGGAGGCAGCCTAATATAAAAGCACATACTGTAGCAGATAACGTCCGCCAAGAATTCAATTGGTGCTGGATTACAGGAGTGCTCTCTAGCAATGACAAAGCAGAGCGAAGCCGCTAAAACATAGGTTATAGGGCATGACCCTGAAGAGGAGCAGAGGCGGCACCCCACTATGGGTAGGCTGGACGAAGGAATTTAGGACCCTTGTAGCAGAGGATGATCCTGTTAGACATGAGAGGTTAGCAGCCATAGGGAAGAATGGGACACAGATTCGCCTTCATAAAAA
>JBJFHH010000005.1:0-1543 GCA_051893475.1 Bacillus sp. (in: firmicutes)
TCCTATGATAAAGTTTCTCTACATATGAGGTGAGGAAATGGCAAAAGTAATCGATATACATGCAACAATCTATGAACTGTATACGAAATACCCGGAGGTGCTGCCGATCATGGTCGAGCTTGGCTTTGATCAGATTACCAAGCCGGGCATGCTGCAAGCGGCGGGACGTGTCATGACGCTCCCAAAGGGATGCCGCTTGAAGGGGATTGATTTAGAGACTGTCATGGAAACATTCCGCAATCACGGATTTGAAATAAAAGGAGAATAGGATTATGAGTGAAATCATCAATAACCGCGAACAGAAGCAATACAATAAATCAGAGCGCCAGGACATGCTGAAGGCAATCATCAAGGATTTGCATAACGGACGGAGTGTCGATGAGGTGAAGCAGCAATTCGAGGATGCTGTCGGCAGCATTTCTGTGGAGGAAATTTCTCAGCTGGAGCAAGCGCTGATGGAGGAAGAGGGAATTCCTGTTTCGGAAGTGCAGCGTCTCTGCTCGGTGCATACGGCGATTTTCAAGGGCTCGATTGAAGACATTCACCGTTCGGAAAAACCGGAGGAGCAGCCGGGCCATCCGGTTCATACGTTTAAGCTTGAGAATCGTGAAATCGACAAGCTTGTCAATTTCAAAATTCAGCTTCACTTTGAGCGTTTTCAGAGAGAGGACAGCGAAGAGCATATTTATAAGCTGCTTGAAGATTTGAACCTGCTGCTTGATATTGATAAGCACTACAGCCGCAAGGAAAATCTGCTGCTTCCGTATTTGGAGAAGTACGGAATTTTAGGACCGACACAGGTGATGTGGGGAGTTGATGACCGCATCCGTGACGCGATTAAAGAGGCGAAGAAAATGCTCGTCAATTATAAAGCGGATGAGAAGCAACTTTTTGAGGAAAAAATGCAGTACGTGATCCGCGAAGTAACGGAAATGATTTTCAAGGAAGAGAACATTCTATTTCCGATGGCACTTCAGCATTTGACGGAGGATGAGTGGGTAAAAATCGCTCATGAAAGTGATGTCGTCGGTTTCTGCCTGATTGATTCGGTGACGGAATGGAAGCCGGAGCGAAAGAAATTAGCTGACTCTGCGATGTCAGAAGGCTTCATCCGCATGGAAACAGGTATTTTGTCGATTGAACAGCTGGAGCTGATGATGAATCATTTGCCGGTCGACATTACGTTTATTGACGAAGATGATGTCGTGCGCTATTTTTCACATGGCAAGGAACGAATTTTTACAAGAACGAAAGCAGTCATCGGTCGTACAGTGCAAAACTGCCATCCGCCGAAAAGTGTTCATGTGGTTGAAAAGCTGCTTGAGGACTTCAAGGCCGGTACGAAAGACAGCGAGGATTTCTGGATTCCGTTCAAGGACATGTATGTGTACATCCGCTATTTCGCGGTGCGCGATGAAAAAGGACTGTACCGCGGTACACTTGAGTTTACGCAAAACATCGCGCCAATCCAAGCTATTACCGGACAGAAGCGGATTTTGTCTGAATAGAAGGAAAAGCCAACCTGTTGTGGGTTGGCTTTTTT
>JBJFHH010000006.1:0-1532 GCA_051893475.1 Bacillus sp. (in: firmicutes)
GCCCATTATCGGGTCAAGGGTGAAACGCCTTGCCCAGTGATTTGATGCCTGCGTCAAGTCGTACTGGGTATTATCTGGCGAATTGTGTTACCCAAAATCATTTTCGGGAATGACCGCCACATGAAAAAAGCTTGTGAAACGCAAGAGGCAGATAATGGAAAGACCACAGAGAAGGGCAGAATGGGAAAAAAGAAAAATGAAAAAATGCAGAATGGATGAAAGGGGGAATCGGAAGAATGAGAGCTACAAGGCATAATGGCAGATCGGGGAAACATGGTGTTTATAATCCAAAGCACAATGACAGAAAATTCGATATTGCCAACAGCGAGCATATTGATGCGGAGAGGGAAAAGCAGAATATCTATTGGGACTGTTACCGGGGATATGTCCAGAACCCTTCGGATAAGACATTTAGGAATTGGGAACCGGTCGAGCCGGAGGCAAGTTTTCATGATATTGAGAAGATGTATTATGAAGACCATTACAGCGATTTTATAAAAGGGCAGAATGCCAGAAATGAGAAAAACCGCCACCCGGAAAGAAACCGGACTACGGAAGATCTGCTGAAAAATAAAATGACCTGTCCGGAAGAAACGATATTCCAGATCGGAAAGGAAGGGGAGCATATATCGGGAGAACAGCTTTTCCATATTGCGGATTCTTTTATGAAAAGGTTCGAGGGGATGTTTGGAGACCATGTGCATACTTTGGATTTTGCACTCCACATGGATGAGACTACTCCCCATATCCATGAACGTCACGTTTTTGACTGTGAGAATAAATATGGGGAACTGTGTCCGCAACAGGAAAAGGCATTGGAAGCACTTGGCATTCCTCTTCCTGATCCAGATAAGCCCAGAGGAAGAAACAACAACCGGAAGATGACTTTTGATCTGATCTGCAGGAACCTTCTGTTTGATGTTTGCAGGCAGTATGGGCTGGAGATTGAGGAAGTGCCGGAATATGGCGGAAAGAAATATCTGGAAAAGCAGGAGTTTATCATACAGGCACAGAAAGAAAAGATTGCCCGGCAGGAGCAGATGATAAAGGAGCAGGAAGAAAAAATCATGGATAATGAAACCCTGATCGATGAAGTGTCGGAGATCGCTTATGACAAGGCGGTGGAAGTCGTTACGGAAAAAGTAAGGGCACAGACACAGGAAGAGGATATCAGGCTTCTGGATCAGCTTTGCAATAACATTGTCCAGAATCCAAATAATTCTGATAAAGCAAAAACAATTACCAAAAATGTGATTAAGATGGCGAAAGATAAATTACGGAATGCAGCAAATGCAGTTATTGAAAAAGTGCAGAAAACTCTTCAGGAGCCAGAGGTCAGGAAAGCGAATACGGAACAGATCAAGAAAAAGGCAAGGACAAGTGTTCTTGAAAAACTGGCTGCCAATAAAAAGCGGGTCGCAGAAGAAAATGCTGCCAGAAGAAAAACAAAAACGAAATATCATGACAGGGATTCCCTGTAAAGAGCATTTTGATTTATTCAGTTTTGGATAAAAGTCAGGATGCTCTTTTTT
>JBJFHH010000007.1:0-1525 GCA_051893475.1 Bacillus sp. (in: firmicutes)
CTCTTTCCTAGTATGGTTTACCATCAGCTTAAGCTTGACAGGATATGCAAAAGCATTACAGAGCAGCACAAAATCAGCTACAATCTTTCAGATGTATTAAAAATGCTGATAACAACAAGGCTGATTGCTCCTGCATCCAAGTTGTCATCATTTGAATACGCTTCAAAATTTCTGCAGCAGCCCACATTTGATCTACAGCATGTTTACAGAAGTCTTGATGTGCTTTCACAGCATTCAGACGAAATACAGGCTTCTGTATATGAAAACAGTCAGAACTTGATAGACAGAAACAAAGAAGTTCTTTTCTATGACTGCACTAACTACTTTTTTGAAATTGAAGAAGAACGTGGTGATGCTCAGTATGGAAAAAGTAAAGAACATCGTCCAAATCCAATTGTGCAGATGGGACTGTTTTTGGACGGGGACGGATTTCCTCTGTGTTTTTCAATGTTTCCGGGCAATCAGAATGAGCAGCCTACCCTTAAACCTCTTGAAAAGAAAATATTGAGAGACTTCAGTTTGTCCGAATTCATAGTATGTACAGACGCCGGACTTGCAAGCACTGAGAACAGAAAATTCAATGCAATTAGCGGACGCTCCTACATAGTTACCCAGTCACTAAAAAAACTAAAGGTCTTTCTTCAGGAATGGGCACTTGATCCTAACGGCTGGAAGCTTAACGGCTCAGATAAGGTCTACAACATTAACGAGATAGATGAGCATGTTCATAGAAATTCAATCTTCTACAAAGAAAGATGGATAAACGAAAACGGTCTTGAACAGCGTCTGATAGTTTCCTACTCCATCAAGGAACGTGATTATCAGAAAGCCATCAGAGAAAGACAGGTCGCAAGAGCTGAAAAGATTGTAAGTGACGGCTTTAGAGCAGCAAACAGAAATCAGAACTCACCTAAGAGGTTTGTCGCCGAAACAGATATCACATCCGACGGTGAAGTTGCTGATAAAAAGATACTTTCTCTTGACCGGGAGAAGATTGAGAAAGAGTCAATGTATGATGGTTTCTATGCGGTATGCACCACTCTGGAAAAGGACATCAATGAAATCATACACATTAACAAAATGAGATGGCAGATTGAAGCAGCCTTCAGAACAATGAAATCAGAGTTCAAGGCAAGACCTGTTTATCTCAGAAATGATGACAGAATCAATGCACATTTCCTTACTTGTTTCCTTTCACTTCTAATCCTGAAGATCATTGAAAAGAAGGTTGGAAACAAATACAGTGAAGAACAGGTTCTCCACACACTTAGAGATATGAGCGTTTATCACCTAAGGGATATTGGATACCTGAGTTCCTATACAAGAACAGAAATCACAGATGCTCTTCATGATGCATTCGGATTCAGAACAGACGGCGAGTTCATATCCGAAAAAACAATGAAAAAAATTTTAAAAACAATCGAAAAACGATAAAAAATACCACATTTATTAAAAGAAAAAAACTCCGATTCCCGCTATTTCCAATGGGTTTCGGAGTTTCTGTATTCATCAACTGTCAAAGACG
>JBJFHH010000008.1:0-1525 GCA_051893475.1 Bacillus sp. (in: firmicutes)
GCCGCAGTTCCGGCTAGCGCGAGCCGGTCAAAGGCCTGCTTCACTGCTTTGATTTGATTGTTATTGTTTATTACGTTTTCAATAAGTTCGAACGGATCACAGGCTATGAACCCTGCAATGACGTTGATTACCTCTACAATCAGTCCCCAGATTCTTTGTGCAACTGAAAGTTCAACAGTTTCACCGGTGACTTCTGCGAAGAGGCCCCCGATGGTCTCATATGCCTCGAACCGCTTCACATATCCGAGGATGTTGTATTGTATCATGCAGAGTGATAGTCCTGCAATCTGCCCTGCGAAGTTGATGCATTGGCATTTCCCAAGGTTCAACAAGCCCTTCATCTCTTTATGAGCCACCTCAATAACCCATCTTCTGGAGTAAAGTTTGAAGGCCTCCTTGGCATCGATGCCCGTATCCGTGGATATCAGGGCATTCCAAGAGCCATTACCTTTCCTGTAGAAGAACAGCATCACGTCCATTCCGGCATAGCTGGCCTTGATGGAGGCATAGTGGTATCCGATGGAGCGCGCATACTTGACTGCCTTGGTTTTCACGAGCTTCTTGATGATGTCCGGAGCGGAAAGACTGCCGAAAGAGGTGCAGTATTTGGTCTTACCCATTTTGACCATGCCAATGAGGTTGCACTTGAAGTGGCGGCTGTGGATGAACTGAAGCAGTTCAGCGCAGGGGAACCAGCTGTCGACAAGAAGATAGTCGAATCGGATGCCCTCCACGATGGCCCTGCGTATCATTTTGATTGCGTTTGCGATCTTGCTCTCCCTCATTTCAGCCTTCCTTATGTTCACTTTCTCATCCTCGGCGCGTTCCTTTGTGTATTGAGCATCTTTCTGCTTTTTTGTAAGCCCCTGTGGCCTATCCTCATTCTTACCTGTCTCTGCCTGTATGGTGCTGTCAAGCATGAACTGAGTCTTCCCGTCGGTATAGCACAGGAACATAGCCTTGAAACCCAGGATGCTCTTCATCGCGGTATGGGAGAACACTTTCCCGAGTCCCTCAGCCTTCATGCCACGCTTAGGAAGATCGGTATCGTCAATGATGAGACATCGTACAGCATTCTTTGCATCCGTCCTGCGGCTAATCTTGCCGATGAGTTGGCGGTTGATGGAGTAAATAAGGCGTCTCCAATCAATGCGACCGTTATCCATAAGGCGGTAGAACATATCCTTCTTGCAGGAGAACAACTTGCCGAGACCGCTGTTCGCGTAATCAGCGGCATTCTTCACGGAGAAGAAAGGAAACAAGATGAGCAGTTTCACCACCTGGACGAAGGTGAACTTGCAGTTCGGATTCTTAACCGGACCGACCACTTTGGACTGTATGGTGAGGCGATCCATCACTGTTGTTATGCTCTGTATTGCCTTGCTGGCATCATTGTGTTCGAAAAAACTTTGGAGTTCACTGATTATTTGTCTATTTTTGTTCATGGCTAAAGTGTGCTATATGCTCCTTTTACAATTACAATATAGTGATAATCAATGAATTATCAAACACTTTAGCCTTTTTT
>JBJFHH010000009.1:0-6153 GCA_051893475.1 Bacillus sp. (in: firmicutes)
TGTAAAGGTGGTTGTTGCATAATGGCGCATACAACTCATACAATACCAAACTCATTGCAGCACGTATTCCATGCTTCTCCAAAAATGAAATCATTCCCTAAAGGGACGTATATTTTTCATGAAGGATCAGAGCCTGACGAGCTCTATTTGATAAAAAAAGGGAAAATCGCTGTTTCCAAGTTACTTTCGGACGGGCGTGAGCTGACAATCCGGATTTGTTCGCGAAACGACATAGTTGGAGAGCTTTTACTATTTTCACAAAATCCGGCCTATATGTTTCATGCAAAGGCGTTGGAAGACAGTGAAGCATTTGTTATTTCCAAAAACACACTGGAGAGTAAGCTCGAATCCAATCACAAGTCAACGGTAGCCTATATGAAATGGATTTCGATACAATACAGACGGACTCAAACAAAAATACGCGATTTGCTTATGTACGGCAAAAAAGGAGCCCTTTATTCGACGCTGATCAGATTGGCCAACAGCTACGGAGTTGATACGGAATCCGGGATTATTGTCACTCTTCCCTTAACGAATCAGGAACTCGCCAATCTCAGCGGAACTTCAAGGGAAATGATTAGCCGGATGCTAAGTGAGCTAAAAGCGAAACAGATTTTGTCCATTGAAAAAGGGATTATCACCGTGCACAATCTTCTATTCTTAAAAACAGCCATCCAGTGCGAAAATTGCCCGGCAGAAATATGCTGTATGGAATAAATCAGCTTTCATGCTACAATTCTTATAATCACATTTATGAAGGAAGTGCAGCTATGATTCTCGTTAGTTCCTGTTTAGCCGGTAAAGCTTGCCGGTACGATGCCACTTCATGTTTACATGCAAAAATCGGGCAGCTGGCAGAAGAAAATAACGCTGTTATGGTTTGTCCCGAGGTAATGGGCGGATTGCATACGCCCCGCGATCCGGCAGAAATAGTCGGCGGTACAGGCGCCGATGTATTAACCGGCAAAGCGAAGGTAATAACAGTGAATGGTGTCGATGTTACGGAGCAGTTTTTGAGAGGTGCTCAGCAGACCTTAAAAATTGCCAAGCAGCATAACGCCACTTTAATTATCTTGAAGCAAAACAGCCCGTCCTGCGGCAGCAAAGCAATTTACGACGGTAGCTTCACCGGCGCAAAAATTGCCGGCGAAGGTGTGACCGCTGCGTTATTAAGACAGAACGGCTTTACCGTCATAAGTGAAGAGGATGAAGAAAGTGGAAGCATCCCGTTTAACACCCTATGAACCGTGGTTCTCAGGATAAGAGTCACTTTTTATGCTTATCTTTTACAACAAAAAACGCACCCTTCTCTAAAAAGGTGCGTTTCTTCATATTTCCGTTTATGAAATGCCTAATGCAATCTTCGCATAACGGGACAGGCGATCTTTAGACCAAGGCGGATTCCAGACAATATTCACTTCTGTCTCCTTCACCTCTGGAATATCGGACATCGCTGTTTTAACCTGATCGACAATTGTACCGGCAAGCGGACATCCCATTGATGTCAACGTCATCGTAACGGTTGCTGTACCCTCTTCGTCCAAATCTATATCATATACTAAGCCCAAGTTGACGATATCAATCCCCAACTCCGGGTCAATTACTTGTTCCAAAGATCCCATCATTAAATCTTTTAAATCTTGATCCATCTATTATCAGCTCCTATTCACATACATATTAACAAATATATGTAACATTTTAAATATTTACGCTCTTTATAAATAATTCACAAACCAGTTAACCGTTTCTACAACACCTTTATTGGGAACATTATGTCCAGCTTGTTCATCTATTATAAATGATAAAGCCACATTTTTCTTCATATACCGCTCCTGCAACTGCTCATAAAAAGCATACGCCTGTTTGTACGGCACCATAACATCCTTCGCTCCATGCCAAAACAGCAACGGCCGTGCTTCAAATTGGTCGATGTGAGCAGCGGCATCATACGGACGCAGCATAGCCAACTGTTCCTCAACCTGCTCCTCTGATAATGGCAGCTTCATTCCTTGATGCTCCATCATTTTCATTTGATAACGGGCAAATTCCATGTAAGCAGGCGTACCCATCAGCGATACGCCGGTGTGAATCCAATTGTATTGCATCATAGCACCCAATGTAATAATTGCACCCATTGAAGTGCCGGCAACACCAATCCGATTCTCATCGACTAAACCTTTTTCCGCATACGCATTTTTAATTAGCGGCAGTTCATGAATGGTCGTCAAAACAATCTTCCAGAAGTTTGCTGCATTCACTTGACCTGCCGCTCGTTCCCCATGCTCAATCGCTTCCGGCAGCAACACCCGATAGCCTTTATCAGCCAGCATATACGCATATTGTACGTTTCTTTCTTTTATACTTTCGAAGCCATGAATAAAAATAATCAATGGCAGCTTATCATTCCGCTTTTGTTCAGCGACAACGTGCAATAAAGGGATATTTCCTACTGTTTCTTTTTCAATAACGACCATTTTAATCTCCCCTAGCTCAAGTTTTTAGTATATGATTAATGAATACTATATACTACCATTATAATGACAACAGAAAGACATCGTGCAACTTTTAACTCATTGCAACAACTGTAAAAATTAGGAGGAATTATGGCTGATCAACATTTAATTGTATTAGATTTGGATGGTACGCTGCTTCGTAACGACAAAACGATATCCGATCGGACGAAAGGCACTTTAAAGACATTAATGGATCAAGGCCATCATGTCATGATTGCGACAGGCAGACCTTATCGTTCCAGCGCAAAATTCTATCAGGAACTTGCCTTGAAAACACCAATCGTTAATTTCAATGGAGCACTTGTTCATCACCCGCATTCAGCAAATTGGGGTTCCTTCCATACACCATTAGATATTGGAATTGCCAGAGAGATTGTCGATGCATGTAATTCCTACTCATTCCATAATATTATTGCCGAAATTCAGGATGATGTTTATATGCATAACCAAAATGGGCATCTGCTGGATATCTTTAATATGGGTAATCCGAAAATTACAATCGGCGACTTACGCAGCTACTTGCCTTCTTCGCCGACCAGCTTGCTTATTCATGCAGAGCCGGATGATGTTACGACAATTCGTTCACATTTAGCAGAGGTGCATGCCGAATTAATTGACCATCGCCGCTGGGGAGACCCCTTCCCTGTCATCGAGATTGTCAAATCAGGCTTGCATAAAGCAATCGGCATCCAAAGAGTCGCGGATTATTTAAATATACCGCAAAGCAGAATTATCGCTTTCGGCGACGAAGATAACGATTTGGAGATGCTAGAATATGCAAACATCGGTGTCGCTATGGGCAACGGCATTTCTGCTGCAAAAAATATCGCAAACGTAACGACGGCCAGCAATGAAGAAGATGGCATCGCCTTATTCCTTGAGGAGCAATTCAATTTAAAGAAACCGAAAGCAAATTAGGACGTATGATTTTCCGTTTACTGGTGACAATAATGACTGACACAGCAATTGTGTCAAATGCTTAGATTGCGAGGGGTTTACGAATGGGCAAACGTAACAAGTCAAAACGTTTTTTCCAGCAAAGTAAAGATTCTGTTTCCAAGCATGACGAGAAATTCCCGTACCGCATGACTCTCTCAGAAGCTGAAGCGCAGCAGGCGAGCAATTATGGCAGTACCATATCAGGGAGCTTGTAAACATGGGCAATCTGCTCTTTCAGCAAGCTAGAGACTTCGTGGAGGACGCGAAGCGAACTGATCCTCTCAACCGGGAGGACGCCATTGCAAAAGCAAAAAATGCGCTTTCTTCAGCATATGCTAACTCGTCTACAGCAGAAAAGCTTCAGCTTAGAGACTTGCAAACGGAATTGGAATCGTTAACTTAGAAACAGACTAAGCAATCAAAGTAAAAAGGGCTGACGCCTAGCACCCGATTGGGATGCTTTCGTCAGCCCTTTTGCATGTCAGTCTTTTCTAAAGACACCTAGTACGCTTGATGTTTCCACAATATTTGTGAATGCTTGAGGATCAACATCATTAATAATGTGCTGAATATCATACAACTCGTAACGTGTAATGACGATCATCATCATTTCCTTATCCTCATTTGTAAAAGCACCTTTTGCAGGGATAAGGGTAATACCGCGCACAAGCTTGGCATGAATCGCTTCTTTTAATTGCTTTGATTTATTTGTGACAATTAATACAGTCAATTTCTCGTGACGAGTATGAATCGCATCGACTACACGCGTTGTCGCATAAAGCGCAATCAATGTATACAATGATTTTTCAGGACCGTATAAAATGCCGGCCACAACGATAATCAATCCATTTAAAATAAATAAATAAACGCCGACCGGTTTATCTTTCGATTTTGACAGAAGCAACGCAACAACGTCCATACCTCCAGTCGAAGCACCAAATTTCAACGTGATGCCGACACCCAACGCTCCGATTACGCCTCCGAAGACAGCGTTTAGAATAATATCAGGCGATACTTGCTTAACAGGAATGATTTCCATGAATAATGTCAATAAAGCTACACTTAAAAAACTGTAAAACGTAAATGACTTCCCTACTTTTTTCCATGCAACAATCGCAATCGGTACATTCAAAGCAAACAGAAGAATACCTGTCGAAATAGAAAACGGCAATCCCAGTAAATCAATTATGCTTGAGAGCAGTTGGGCCAATCCGGCAAAGCCGCTTGAATATACATTAGCCGGTATTAAAAATAAATTCAGGGCAATCGCATTTAATAATGCGCCTAAGATGACTATACAGATTTTTTTAAATTCAGCTGCGTTCAAATAAGGATCCTCCTTCAACTCGGACAATATTCGTCCATTATAACCAAATGGCACTCATAATAATATAAATCAATCTATTAGGCATTAAAAGAAATTTTATTTTGTGTTAAAATAAAATTGAACTTTATTAATTTTCTTTATAGTAAAAATATCAATTAAAGAAGGTGTTTAAATGACTATACATATACTTGCAGATAGCGGCTGTGATTTGCCTCTTTCTTATTTTGAGAAGAATGGGGCTACTTTTATTCCATTAGCCGTAAACTTGGAAGGAAAAGAATATGCAGATGGTCTCGATATTCAAGGAACAACCGTCTATCAGGCAATGAGACAAGGTGCATCACCGAAAACATCACAAGTTTCTCCGGAACGCTTCCAAAAGGTATTCACCGAATTAGCTCAAAACAAACAGCCTGCCGTTTATGTAACGTTTTCATCAAATTTATCAGGTACTTACCAGACAGCACTTATGATCAAAGAGCAAGTCAAGGAAGAATACCCGGACTTGGATTTGGAGATCATCGATAGTAAATGTGCCTCATTGGGTTATGGTCTTGTTGTGAAAAGAGCTGTTGAACTGGCGAATTCCGGGGCTTCGAAAGAAGAAATTATAAACGGGGTTAACTTCCATTGTCAACATATGGAGCACTTATTTACAGTAGAAAAACTCGAATACTTAGCTAGGGGCGGCAGAATTTCCAAAACATCTGCTGTTGTTGGCGGCCTGTTAAATATTCGCCCATTACTTGATGTAGAGGACGGCAAACTAATTCCGCTTGAAAAACTTCGCGGCAAGAAAAAGCTGGTCAAACGTACGTTAGAGCTTATGAGAGAACGCGGTGTAGATCTAGATAAGCAAACAATCGGCATCAGCCATGGAGATGACATTGCATCTGCTAACGAATGGAAGGACGCCATCGCCCAAGAATTCGGCACAACTTCATTCGATATTGAAATGGTCGGCGCCGTAATCGGTGCTCATTCCGGGCCTGGGACAATCGCGATTTTCTTCTTAAACAAATTGCCGAACTAACTCATGATGCATAGACTCTCCACCTTCTGTACAAAATAGGCAAAAGGCAAAGGAGAATAAATCATCATGAATACAAAAGATACTAACAAAAAAGCAAAAGACAACAATGCATTAAATGCCGAAAAAAACGAGCATTATTTGAAAAACAAACAAGCTGGCAAACATAGCTACTCAAAGAAGACAGATCACTTGTGATAAAACAGCGGGCTCTCGGGAGTCCGCTGTTTTCAGTTTGTTGTACTATTATTGCAATTCTTAGCGAACGGTAGGCCTATTTTTCAAACCTTGCCTGAACAAGCTGAGTACACTATCTTGTCGATAGCGCTATTCCTTGCTCGAGA
>JBJFHH010000010.1:0-6134 GCA_051893475.1 Bacillus sp. (in: firmicutes)
TGCAGACCAAAACTGCTCCCGAAAGCATTTAAAAAGAACAGTAGCATACCACCTATCACTATCTTTGTAAATAGACTGCCAATGAACTTTAACGGCTTTGAAGGCGTACCCGTCAGCAACAGCATAATAATTAAAGCAACGATCACCGCAACGACAACAAATGGTTCCATAATAAAAACTCCCCCTCATTAATTGCTCATAGTACAAGCTATGAGCCGGGTTCCATCCTTAGAACCTGACGAGAAAGGAGTTTTTATCATTTAATGTTTTACTTTAACTTGTCTTACTTTCGCTTCCTTGAATAAGGAGAAATATTTCACTTCAGCCATTTTAGCTTCTAATATCAATTCCAAAGATGGATCTACACATCTTTCAATTAAAGCTTTCTTCGCAAGCCAATTTTGTTTTAGACTTGCCAGCTCCTTCAGTAATCTCTCATCATATTCCTTGCGGAGCCAGCCTTTACGCCGAAAAAACATCGAGCCAGCACCTCATCTCTATAAAATCTTACAGTTCTCGTCTTCCTTCAATTGCTTTCGAAAGCGTCACTTCATCCGCATATTCCAAGTCGCCGCCGACTGGAAGACCGTGAGCAATCCTCGTCACTTTAATCCCAGATGGCTTCAGCAATCTTGAAATATACATAGCTGTAGCTTCGCCCTCAATATTTGGATTAGTAGCAAGAATCACTTCCTGAACAGTGTCATCCTGCAATCGTTTCAGCAAATCAGGAATATTGATATCTTCAGGTCCTATACCATCCATCGGAGAGATGCTGCCGTGCAGGACGTGATATAAACCGTTGTATTCACGCATTTTCTCCATAGCAATTACATCTTTCGGATCCTGAACAACACAAATCACATCACGGTCCCTGCGCATATCTTCGCAAATCATACAAGGATCTTGATCAGTAATATGCCCGCATACTGAGCAATAAGTTAAATTCCGCTTCGCATTGACAAGCGCCTTAGCAAAATCCAAAACAGTGTCTTCTTTCATACCTAATACAAAAAAAGCTAGCCGGGCGGCCGTTTTCGGACCGATACCCGGCAGTTTCATAAAACTATCAATCAACTTCGATATTGGTTCAGGATAATGCATAATATCCCCCTCTTAGAACATTCCTGGAAGATTCATCCCTTTAGTGAATTGTCCCATTGTTTGAGCAGTTAAATCATCTGCTTTCTTTAAAGCATCATTCGTAGCGGCTAAAACTAAATCTTCTAGCATTTCGATATCATCCGGATCAACCACTTCTGGTTTGATTTTCACTTCAAGAACTTCTTTATGACCTGAAACAGTAATTGTTACCATACCGCCGCCAGCAGTACCTTCAATTCTTTTTTCGCCTAACTCTTCTTGAGCCTCCGCCATTTTCTTTTGCATTTTTTGCATTTGTTTCATCATATTTTGCATATTGCCCATTCCACGCATATTATTTCCTCCATTTTCTAATCTTTAATTTCTAGTAATTCATCGCCTACAAGCTTCCTTGCTTCAGCAATGATTGGATCTTCTTGTTTTGGCTCATTGTCAGTTTCATCCGGCTGCTGCGTTGATAAAAACCCTTCACGGATTTCTTTCCACTGTTGATCCGGTACACCTTCTATCTCGAGTGGATGTCCGACCAGCCTTTCCATAACAGTCGCGATATAATTCGTATACTGACTGTTTTCCATAGTCATTTGACAATGAATTTCGTATTTAAATTTTACCACAAAAGCTGTAGCGGACGCAGCAACCGGCTCAGAATCATTCAATAATGCGGCTACCGATTTCATGTTTTGATTGGCCAGTGTAGACAACAGTTCAGCCCAGTGACCTTTTACCGCCTGCAAATCCTGCTTTGTGGCATTCTTTAATATGTGATGCACTTTTCCGACCGGAACTTTGTATGACTTTTTATTGATTTGTTTCGCTTTTGCCGGAGCTGAAGGTGCTTCACTCTTTACAGCTACGCCGTTGGCTTTAATAGCTTGCAATTCGCGCTCAAGCTTTTGGATTTGACTTTGAAGATGCTGCACCTGTTCATCAGAAACTGCACCTGCTCCAGCTGATGCGCCTTGCCCCTGACAAAGCTTAATAAGCATAACCTCAAGGAAAATACGCGGATGATTCGTCCACTTCATCTCCTGCTGCGCTTTATTCAGATTTTCGATTAAAGCATAGATTTGCTCGGGTGCCATTTGCTGAGCAAGCGAGCGGAAAGAGTCGTCGATTATGACACGCTCAAACGAATCGGAAAGCTCAGGTGAAACTTGATAAAGTAACATATCTCTGAAATATAATATTAAATCCTCTATTAAACGTACTGGGTCTTTCCCTAAAGAAAGCAGCTCTTTCAGTAATTCCAGCACCTTCGATACGTTCTTCTGATTGATCATCTGCACAAGGTCACTCATGAACACTTGTGAAACCGAGCCGGTCACTGTCAGCGCATCTTCCACTGTCACAAAATCATTTGTACTAAATGAAATAGCTTGATCAAGCAAGCTAAGCGCATCCCTCATGCCGCCTTCTGCAGCTCTGGCAATAATCTGCAGTGCTTGTTCATCACATGCATTGCCTGTATTCGCAAGAATCGTATTCATTCTTTCCACAATGTCTTCCGGTCCGATTCGCTTGAAATCAAAACGTTGACAACGAGAAATAATCGTCAGCGGGATTTTATGAGGCTCAGTAGTAGCCAATATAAATATGACATGTTTCGGCGGCTCTTCAAGCGTTTTTAGTAAAGCGTTGAAAGCTCCAGTTGAAAGCATGTGCACCTCATCGATAATATACACTTTATACTGTACCGCATTCGGCACATATTTCACTTTATCTCGTATATCTCGTATTTCATCAACACCATTGTTCGAAGCAGCATCGATTTCAATGACATCGGAAATAGAACCGTCCGTTATGCCTCGACAAGCCGCGCACTCATTGCAAGGTTCCGAAGTTGGTGAATGTTCACAGTTCACAGCCTTCGCTAATATTTTCGCAACACTCGTTTTCCCTGTGCCTCGAGGGCCTGAAAATAAATAGGCATGAGAAATTTTTTGCTGCAAAAGCGCATTCTGCAAGGTTTTTGTTACATGCTTTTGTCCAATGACATCAGAGAATTGCTGCGGTCGCCAAACTCTGTATAATGCTTGATATCCCAAGGTATGCCCTCCTTTTACCTAATCTTTTTTATTATACCTTATCCAAAATATCTTTTACAAAAAAACATAACAAAAAAGGATGGACGTTCACACGGAACATCGCATCCTGATTGTTTATATATAAGAAATAACTGCCGTACACCTTCCCTTGATTAGCCGCCATAAGCGTTACTTCTGCAGTTAGCTCGGCCCAGGCACCCCTGCGGCACATGAAAGGTTCCACTTAATGCTGCTTCCTTCCGGACCTGACATGATTCATGGATTTCCATTGCGCAGGACCCAGACGTCAACACCACTTACAGAAGGCAGACCCTACAGCGTACTAACCTCAAGAAGGAATTCAGTCTCGCTAGAGCGGATTGCGAGTTCAGGGCACCGCTACCTCCCCACCTAGTACGGCAAAATTGATACCTATTATTAAGTGCATCGTATGACGACGCTTAGTATAGTATACTCATTTTCCTATTAAAATGCAAGCCGTTCCGTAAATATCTCTGATTAACTACCGGAATTCTCCGCACGTTTCCTCTTCTCCTCTTTTTTCCTTCTGCGTAACTCTCTGAAAAAAGCACTCAGTATTTCACCGCATTCTTCTGCCAGTACTCCGGCGGTCACTTCACTTTGATGGTTGAAGCGTTCATCTGTCAGCAAGTTCATGAATGTGCCGGCACATCCTCCCTTCGGATCGGCAGCTCCATATACAACTCTTTTGACTCGCGAAAGAATAATGGCTCCCGAACACATCGGACATGGCTCCAACGTGACATATAAAGTCGCTTCCTCTAACCGCCACGTCCCCAGCTTTCTGCATGCTTCTTCTATGACCATCAGCTCAGCGTGTGCAACCGCGCTTTGCTCGGTTTCCCGTAGATTATGCGCTCTCGCAATAATTTCTCCATTCAAAACAAGCACAGCTCCGATTGGAACCTCCAGCTTTTCAGCCGCTTTCTCCGCTTCCTCCAAAGCAGCCTTCATAAATATTATATCTTCCGAACTCATTTGGTAAGCTCCTTACATCTATTTTCATTATGAAAGGTTGATTAAATATCTTCCTTACAAAGCAAACTATTCTTTATATGTCTTTCATGAAAGGATTGTCATTATGAATCATAAACCGAATAAGGCTCTACTTATCATAGATGTGATTAATCATTTCCAATTTGACCATGGAACTGATTTACTTGAGCAATCTCTCGCTTTCCTTCCAAACCTCATGCAATTGAAACAGAAAGCAAAACAGCAGCAAATCCCAATCATTTATATCAATGACCATTATAATCTATGGCAGGCTGATTTCAATAAAATTATCTCCCATTGCACAACGGTTCAAACAAAGGCTTTCCTATCACAAATAAAACCGGCCGATGATGAATATTTTTTAATCAAACCAAAACATTCTGCTTTCTACGGTACAGCTTTAAATACTTTACTGTTTCATCTAGGAGTCGACCATTTGATTCTCACCGGAATCGCCGGTAATATATGCGTTCTGTTCACTGCAAACGATGCTTATATGAGAAATTATAAGCTTAATTGCCCCAAGGATTGTATCGCATCCGTCAACAAACAGGATAACGAATACGCGCTCACTATGATGCAAAATGTCCTGCAAGCCGATTTGACTGAGAGCTATAACCTGCTTTTATAATTATTACATTTCTATCACTTTACTCTACTATATAAAAGACTGTATGTTAAAATAACAGAAGTCTTAAAAACCTCAATGAATCAGGAGGATGCATTAATCAATGAATCAAATACCTTTCATAACCGTAGAGGGCCCGATCGGAGTAGGGAAAACAACCTTATCGAAAGAAATCTCCGAGCATTTTCAATACAATATTTTGCGGGAAATAGTTGATGAAAATCCTTTTCTCGGAAAATTTTATGAGGATATTAATGAGTGGAGTTTCCAAACAGAAATGTTCTTTCTTTGCAATCGCTACAAGCAATTAGAGGATATTAAAAAGAAATACCTCTCCAATCAGCAACCGGTTGTTGCAGACTACCATATTTTCAAAAACTTGATTTTCGCGCAAAGAAGCTTACAGCCAAACCAGTATGCAAAGTACTTAAACATTTACGATATATTGACGAACGATATGCCCGTTCCGAATATGGTCATCTACTTGCATGCTAGTTTAGATACATTGATGGCTCGAATCAAAAAAAGAGGTAGGGAAATCGAGAAGAATATCAGTCCTCTTTATCTTGAACAATTGGTTAACGATTATCATCTGTTTATGAAAGAATTCCAATTGAAGCATCCAGACGTGAAGGTCCTGGAATTTAACGGAGACAACCTCGATTTCGTTCAAAATAAGAACGACCTTACAGCAATTATCAGCCAAATACAAGAACATCTGCCAAAAGGAGTAGCAGCTAAATGAATCTTCGAGAAAAATACAATATACCCAACAATGCTGTGATTACAATCGCCGGAACAGTTGGCGTCGGTAAATCCACTATCACAACTGCACTGGCAAACGCATTGAATTTCCGCACATCCTTTGAAAAAGTAGACTCCAATCCATACTTGGATAAGTTTTATGCCGACTTTGCCCGTTGGAGCTTCCATCTGCAAATATACTTCTTAGCAGAACGTTTCAAAGAACAAAAAAGAATTTTCGAATATGGAGGCGGCTTCATTCAAGACAGATCGATTTACGAAGACACAGGTATCTTTGCCAGAATGCATTATGAAAAAGGTAACATGGACCAAATCGATTACGAAAACTACAAAAGCCTATTTGATGCGATGGTGATGACACCTTACTTCCCGCATCCGGATTTACTTATTTACTTGGAAGGTTCTCTTGACGATGTTTTATCACGAATTAAAGAGAGAGGTCGTCCAATGGAGCAGCAAACGCCGATTACCTATTGGGAAGAAATGCACGAACGCTACGAAACATGGATTGACCAATTCAATGCATGTCCGGTACTTCGTCTGAACATCAATGATTACGATTTAGTTGGAAA
>JBJFHH010000011.1:0-1509 GCA_051893475.1 Bacillus sp. (in: firmicutes)
CATCTCCACGAAGAGTGATACCCTCTTTCGTTACGATGACAGGAACTGGGTTAGTCGTATGAGCTGTCATTGGTTTGCCTTCCATTGTGATAACCTCATCAGAGTTACCGTGGTCAGCTGTAATGATTGCATAGCCGCCTTTTGCAAGGATTGCATCCACTACTTTACCAAGACCTTCATCCACTGCTTCGATTGCTTTCACAGTTGGCTCAAGCATACCAGAATGACCTACCATATCAGGGTTTGCATAATTTAAGATAATTGCGTCGAACTTATCCGCTGCAATTTCGTTTAATAATGCTTCTGTTACTTCAGGTGCACTCATTTCTGGTTTCAAATCATATGTTGCAACTTTAGGAGATGCAATCAGGATACGCTCTTCACCAGGGAATTCCGCTTCACGACCACCGCTCATGAAGAACGTTACGTGAGGGTATTTCTCTGTTTCAGCGATACGAAGTTGTTTTAAGTTGTTTTGTGACAGTACTTCACCAAGTGTGTTATCAAGGTTTGTAGGTTTGAATGCTACATAGCCTTTAACTGTTTCAGAGAAGTGTGTAAAGCATACGAAGTGTAAGTTCTTCGGTGCTTTTTCTCCACGGTCGAAGCCACGGAAGTCTTCGTTTGTGAATACGTTTGAGATTTGGATTGCACGGTCAGGACGGAAGTTATAGAAAATAACTGCATCGTTGTCCTGAATTGTCGCAACCGGAGATCCGTCTTCTTTTGTCATAACAGAAGGAAGAACGAACTCATCGAAGATACCGTTTTTGTAGTTATCTTCTACGCAGTCTATCGGATTTGTGTAAGTAGGGCCTTCACCGTAAACCATTGCACGGTAGCACTTCTCTACACGCTCCCAACGATTGTCGCGGTCCATGCTGTAGTAGCGGCCGGAAATCGTCGCGAATTCGCCAACGCCTGTTTCTTTCATTACTTCTTCAGTTGCTTTGATATATTTCTCAGCTGTTTGTGGACCAACGTCACGGCCGTCAAGGAAGCCATGCACGTAAACATTTTTCACACCTTCTTTAGCAGCAAGCTTCAGAAGAGCATACATATGTTCAATATGGCTATGTACACCACCGTCTGATAATAGACCGAACAAATGAAGATTTTTTCCATTCTCTTTCACATGTTTCATAGCATTCAAGAACGTTTCATTCTTGTCAAATTCACCTTCACGAATTGCTACGTTCACACGTGTTAAGCTTTGGTAAACGATACGGCCAGCGCCGATGTTCATATGACCAACTTCTGAGTTACCCATTTGGCCTTCCGGAAGACCAACGAATTCTCCATCCGCACGTAAAGTAGCGTGTGGGAATTGGTTCCAGTAACGGTCGAAGTTCGGTTTCTTAGCATGAGCTACCGCGTTACCTTTTGTTTCATCACGTAAAGCAAAACCATCAAGAATAATTAACGCTACAGGTGCCTTGCTCATTTGCCTGCCTCCAATAATTGAAGGAAAGATTTTGGATCAAGAGCAGCTCCGCCAACTAGAGCACC
>JBJFHH010000012.1:0-25073 GCA_051893475.1 Bacillus sp. (in: firmicutes)
TCGTATTCTATCGAATCTGGACAAGCGATAAAAGTAAATCTCGATCATTTCTGGTCCAAAGCTTATGATGAAGCGAATGTTACAAATGTGCAACGTCTTGCACCGCTCTGTCCTTTAAATGCTGCGTACATTATTTATACCTCGGGTTCTACCGGTCGACCGAAGGGGGTTATTGTACCGCATCAAAACGTGATTCGTTTATTGAATGCGACGGATCAATGGTATCAATTTAATGAAGGGGACGTGTGGACACTCTTCCATTCGTATGCTTTTGATTTTTCGGTTTGGGAAATATGGGGAGCTTTATTGTATGGCGGCGAATTGGTCATCGTACCGCATGAGGTAAGTCGTTCTCCGAAAGCGTTTTTACAATTGCTTGTCGATCAGAAAGTGACAGTTTTAAATCAAACACCTTCCGCTTTCTATCAACTTATGCAGCAGGACCGTGAGCATAGTGAGATCGGGCAACAATTATCGTTGCGATATATCATTTTCGGAGGGGAAGCTTTAGATTTAAAGAGATTGCAAGATTGGTATAGTCGTCATGGTGATACAGAACCGACATTGATTAATATGTATGGCATTACGGAGACAACTGTTCATGTAAGTTATTTGGAGCTAAGTGAAAGTGTAACTGATACACATGCAAATAGCCTAGTGGGTACTGCGATTCCAGATTTACAGGTATATGTATTGGATGAACAGTTTAAACCTGTCCCTCCTGGCGTGATTGGAGAAATGTACGTAGCAGGGGAAGGATTGGCACGAGGGTATTTAGGCCGTAAAGCATTAACGGCAGAACGGTTTATCGCCAATCCGTATGGAGTAGCGGGTAGCCGTATGTATCGTACAGGTGACTTAGCTCGGTGGACAAAAGAAGGGAAGCTGGATTATATCGGACGAATCGACCATCAAGTGAAAATTCGCGGATTCCGTATCGAACTTGGTGAGATTGAGCATGTGTTGCTGAAATATCCATCAGTGGAACAAGCAGCCGTCATTGTACGTGAAGACAATCCGGGAGATTTACGTTTGGCTGCTTATGTGACAATAGAGCGAGAGCAACAAATTGACTTACAAGATTTACGAAAATTTGTCGCAATCGATTTACCGGATTATATGGTGCCTTCTAGCTTTACAGTAATCGAAGAAATGCCTTTGACGACAAACGGAAAACTAGATACGAAAAAACTGCCTATCCCAGAAATAATCGCAAATGCATCCGCACTTCCACGTTCTCCGCAAGAAGAATTGCTTTGTCACATTTTTGCAGAGGTGCTGAACTTGCCGCAAGTAGGCATCGACGACAGTTTCTTTGAACTAGGTGGTCATTCATTGTTGGCTGTGCAATTGATTGGCCGTATAAAAGAGTCGTTTGGTAAAGAATTAAGTATCGGTCATTTATTTGGCTCGCCGACTGTGTCCGGATTGGCCAAACAGCTGCAAAATGGTGAACAGCAGGATGCACTGGATGTTTTATTACCGCTTCGAAAGGGAGAGAAGCCGTTATTTTGTGTACATCCGGCAGGCGGTTTAAGTTGGTGTTATGCAGGCTTGTTAAAAACATTGCCATCCGATTGTGCCGTTTATGGAGTGCAAGCGAAAGGAATCGGAGAATCATCAGTGCTTCCTCGTACATTACAGGAAATGGCGGCTGGTTATATCGAGGCTATTCAACAGGTGCAATCAACAGGTCCGTATCGGTTGTTAGGCTGGTCGCTAGGAGGAAATGTAGTACAGGAAATGGCTGTGCAATTAGAAAAACAAGGCCAAGAAGTGGAATTGCTTGTTGTTTTGGATGCTTATCCAGTTCATTTCACGCCTCCGTTTGAAATGGGGGAAGAGGCAGAGGCACTTGTTGCTTTATTGGCATTGGCTGGTTATGAGCCGGATATGGATGTTGATGTTACACAATCATTTGTCCTCGAACAGTTAAAGGCGGAAGGCAGTGCCATTGCTTCTTTATCTGAAGAAAGCATTTTCCGTTTAAAAGAAGTATATAAAAATTCCATTCGTTTATTGAAAGAGCACCAACCCACGCCTTATACAGGCGATATGCTGTTCTTTAGATCGACGCTTGTACCGGATTGGATTCCGGATGTTAATGCACTTACATGGACTCCTTATGTTACTGGTAAGATTTTGAGTCATGACATTCATTGCCGCCATAAGGACATGTGTCAACCAGAGCCGTTGTCGCAGATTGGTCGCCTTATAAAAGAAACGATAAAGCTGAAGGAGGAGAATTATCAAAATGTATAATCCGTTTGAACAACAGGATGCTCAATATATCGTGTTAGTAAATATCGAAGATCAATATTCATTGTGGCCTAAAGGAGTCAATGCACCAGCTGGCTGGACCACAGTATTTGGTCCGCAAATAAAGGAGCACTGCCAACAATTCATTGAAGAAAAGTGGGTGGATATGCGTCCGAAAAGTTTACGTCGAGCGATGGATGAGGTTTTTATCAAATGAAATCACAACGTCTATCAATCATGATTCTATATGTTGTGTCAATGTTTATGGTTTCGATGGACGGCACTATTGTAAATGTGATATTGCCAACGATTGCCACGGACTTCAACGTAACTGTGGCTGAAACAAATGGCGTCAATATTGCTTATTTGGTCAGTATCGCTATTTGTTTGCCGGCAGCAGGTTATTTGTCAAATCGATTCGGGGTAAAACGAGTGTTGTTGATCGCTATAACTGGATTTACATTGGCTTCTTTCTTTTGCGGAAGCGCAACATCAATCCAAGGGTTGATAGCTGCACGTATTTTGCAAGGATTAGCTGGCGGCCTCATTACGCCGGTCAGTATGACTTTGTTGTTTCGTACGTTTCCGCCAGGGGAACGGCAGAAACTTTCTCGTTCACTAGTACTTCCAATCGCCTTTGCACCGGCGATTGGACCTCTTGCGGGCGGGCTGTTCGCAGAATATTTGACTTGGAATTGGGCGTTCTTTATTAATATTCCGTTTGGGATAGCTATTGTATTATTAGGTATTTGTTTTGTGGAAGAATTTGAAGTGTTTGACAGCCCGTTCGATGTTAAAGGATATATATTGGTGGCGATTGGTTTACCGTTTCTCATGGTGTCATTAAGTGAGCTTGCTGCAGAAGGGGTTACTTGGAAAGTAGTTTGCTTTGGAGTGATGGGAATTATTTTGCTGAGATCGTTCTATCGATACGAATATGTCATCTCAAATCCATTGCTTGAAATGAGATTGTATGAAGACCGTTTGTTTCGTTCGCTAAGTTTTGTAGCGATGTGTTCGATGGGTGCTCTTATGGGAATGTTATACTTATTTCCTTTAATGTATCAGAAAACGTATTCTGCTTCAGCGTTGGAAAGTTCGTTGATTACCTTTACTGAAGCTTTAGGGTTAATGGCTGCATCGCGGCTTTTGCCAATAACAGTCAAACGTTTCGGGATGAAAGTTGCCATACAAGGTGGGTTGTTAGGTACAATTATCGTTTTCATCAGCATTATAGCTTTAGGTCCATCAGCTAATCCGTGGATTTTACGTTTTCTGATGTTTTGCATCGGCATCTTTTTAGGACATACAGTTGTCGGTTCGCAAGTCAGTGCCTTTAACCAAGTTAATCAAGTCGATATGGGGAAGGCGACAACCCTATACAATATGCTGAATCGAGTCGGTGCTGCGGCCGGGATTGCCATCGTAGCAACCATCCTATCCGTTGCAGCTCAATATTCAGACATAATGATACTTACTTATCAAATGGCGTTGGCGGGTACGGTGCTATTTTTAGTATTTGCTTTATTTTCCACATTGTTTGTCAAGTCAGCTCAATTTATGGGAAAAAATGCATGACGAGAGTGTATATATGTATGGTTCATCCGATGGAGGAGGAGCTTTTCAATAAGCTTCTTCTGCATGTTGGTGACCAAGTAAAAGACAAGATTCAAAGATATAAAAAAAAGGAAGATAAAGTACGAACTTTGTTAGCGCATTTATTATCAAGGATGATGTTGGCCAAGGGGTTACAGGTTTATCCATCTGAACTTCAATACACTGTAAATAAATATGGCAAATACGAGTTGGAAGCTAATTCGCTATTTTTTAATTTGTCCCATGCCCACGACTACGTTGTGTGTGCGATCAGTAAAAAGCAAGTTGGCATAGATATCGAAAAGTGTCTTCCGAGAGAATTTCAATTGTTCACAGCAGTGTGGAGTAAAGAGGAAAAATTACTGTACGATTTATGTGATAATCTAGCGTTTTATCGATTATGGACGGCAAAAGAAAGCTATGTAAAGTATTTGGGGACGGGATTAAGTGCAAGTTTGACAGAAATATCTGTTTGTAAAGACGGTTCCATAGTTGATCAGCAAATACGAGCTGCGGCGCATATAAAATATGCGAATGTTCATGAAGAATATATGTGTGCAGTTTGTAGTGAAGAACGAATTGAAAGTGTGGAAGAAATAGCTATTAAACAAATCGAAAGCTTTTATCGAAAAGATGAATACAGTGAGAACTATTAGGGTGATGGATGTAATAGATGCCAGTAGATTTAACAAAGCACATAATGAATAAAAAGAGGATTGAAGAGTGAATGTGCTCCTTCAATCCTCTTTTTGTGTTTCATTAATATATTTCCTATAAAAGAAATAATAGTATTGTAAGTTTTGATAGTGATAATGAAAGTTTTAATTACAATTATGTTAAAATAGTAAGATGGAATTTATTCTTTTTAGTGTTTAAGCATGAATAGCAGAGATAGGGTGAGAAAATGAGTTTTCAAAAATGGCTGCGGATTATTCTTCCGGAGGTCCAATTATTTGATTTTATAAAGGCGCAAGGTTTTAAAGGCAATCAGCAAAAACAAACAGCGACATTGCAAACGAACCAAGGAGGAGCTGTAACGACTCCTGGTATAGCGCCGAATATTCCGAGTTCGAACCATAACTTGCCGCAAACGACCGGTGCGATGCAAGAAGTGATTCAAGATACGAAGAAGGGGATAAAAAATCTAAGTTTGCATCAGTCAAATGATGAATTAGATACAATTTTCGATGATATAAAAATCGAATTGAACCGTAAAGTATTCTCTCAAGAGCGATATATTGATGATTTGCTTGTCAGCTTTAAAACAGCTTTTTTAGCGAGGGAAAAGGGTGCTGTTCAGAATACGATTCTTTTGGCCGGACCTGCCGGGACAGGTAAGAAGCGAAGTTTAACAATTCTGATTGACGCATTATATAGGAAGAAACTGATTCCGTATAAACGTTTTTCGATAATTGATTTAAGCCAATATGGAGAAAATGATGTCCATACGAATTTTATTGTCGATTGTTCAGCTGCTTTCAGTTACGGAATTGGCACGGTTTGTTTTACCGGATTCGAAAAGGCGCCATCAGAGATTTTATCGTATGTTACGAAACTTTTTAAGGATGGTTATTTCAGAACGGCGCAAGGAATCGTCGTAAGTGCTTCCGATTACTTTTTATTGTTGTACAGCGATGCCGATACGAAAGGAAAAGTCGTGAATCGACAAATTCCAACTTCCATCGCCGAGAGAATTTCACCAGCTTTGTTACGGGAAATTCGTTCCTTTGCGATTACATCCGCGTTGGATGTTGATACGCTAAGCAGCATACTGCATGCACAGCTGATGAATGCCGCTAATCGATTATATGTACAAGCACAAGTAACAGTTGATTTTGAACCGCAAGTATTCAATGAGCTTGCCAAGCGAATTTTGCCGACGAAGCGATATGGTGAAGCGATTGAAGAATTAGTAGAAAAAGAGTTTTTTGAGCTGCTGCTGGATGCTCGTGCCAGAGGAGAGCTTGCGAGCGGAGATATGGTTGTTATTAAAATGGAAAACAATGATCTGCTGGCCTGCAGCCGTAAAGGAAACATTCTATTAAAATCAATTCCTCTCGTTCAAGAAGAAACATTAGAAGATGTATTAAATGAGCTCAACAGTCTAATCGGTTTGGAATCTGTTAAAACGTTCATTCATGAATTGTTAAAAACTGTTGCGCTGCAAGAAAAACGAAAAGCGCAAGGAGATAAAACGGCTCCGATGACTTTGCATATGGTGTTTACCGGAAATCCTGGTACTGGGAAGACAACGGTAGCCCGGATGATTTCCCGTATTTTGAAAGCAATGGGATTGCTTTCTCAAGGGCAACTTGTCGAAGTGGCAAGACAAGATCTGGTCGGGCAATATGTCGGCTCCACAGCTCCTAAAACGAATGAAGTCATTCAACAAGCATTGGGCGGTGTTTTATTTATTGACGAGGCTTATACGCTTTCTCGCAACAAACATGACAGTTTCGGTCAAGAAGCAATTGATACCTTGGTAAAAGGAATGGAAGATCATCGTGATGATACAGTCGTCATTTTAGCAGGCTATACGAATGAAATGGAAACCTTCTTGAAGACAAACCCAGGCTTGCGTTCACGATTCCCTTTAATTGTCGAATTCCCGGATTATACGCCGAAGGATATGCTGCAAATGATGGAGCTGCAAGCGAAGCAGCGCGATTATACAATTGATGCGGCAGCGCATGGAGGTCTTTTGGAGCTATTTGAAGCGAAACAAATTCCGGGCCGAAATGACAGCGGAAACGGCAGACTTGTTCGCAATTTGTTAGAAGAAGCAATCAGAAAACAATCTGTCCGCATTATGGAAACAGATTCACAAGAATCCAACAAGCTGGTGGGAAGTGATTTTGGCATCGGTACGAAGGCAGCGTTTAACCTGGAAGATGCTTTCTCCGGCATTATCGGTTTGGATAATGTGAAAAACTTTGTATTAACGTTAGAAAAACAATTACTTGCTGACCGCCGCCGTAAAGAGGCGGGCATTCAAACGAAGAAGGAACAAACGTTAAATATGGTGTTTGCAGGTAATCCAGGCACCGGTAAAACGACAATTGCCCGTCTGTTGGCCAGTATGCTGAAATCGATGGGGGTATTGAAAAAAGGTCATCTCGTCGAAGTCGACCGCACGCAGTTGGTTGCTGAATATGTAGGGCAGACGGCAGCTAAAACAACAGAAGTAGTGGAAAGCGCATTAGGAGGCGTCTTGTTCATCGATGAAGCGTATACGCTAGTCGAAGAAGGACAGGGAGGATTCGGTAAAGAAGCGATTGACACATTAGTTCGTTTAATTGAAAATCACCGTGAAAATTTGGTTGTCATCATTGCCGGTTACACAGAAGAAATGAAGCAGTTCATGAAAGCAAATCCGGGATTGTCTTCCCGTTTTCCGCTTAACATTGAATTCCCGGATTATACAGCCGATCAATTGGCGCAAATGACAGACATTCAAGCGCATTCAAAAGGTTTCATGCTCGAAGAATCTGTAAGCGCAGCGTTAAAACCTTATTACGAACAAAAACAAATTCCGGGCCGAAACGATAGCGGCAATGGTCGTTTAGTGCGCAACACGCTGGAAGAAGCCATTCGTAATCAAGCCATTCGAATTGTCGAACATCCGGATTTGCCGGTTGAACAATTAAACGTGCTGACAGTCGAAGATTTCCATCTGCAGCCCGTTAGTATGGAGACAAATGCGCTAAATGAATTGGATTCAGTCATCGGAATGGATGAGGTTAAGCAATTTGTCCGTACTTTATCCGCTCAAGTTGAAATTGAAAACATGCGTAAGCAATTATCATTGCCAAGTTTGGGCTCCCAGTCACTTCATATGATTTTTAAAGGCAATCCCGGTACGGGAAAAACGATGATTGCCCGGATTTTAGCGAAGCGATTGAAGGAACTGGGTGTGATTAAGCTCGATCACGTGGTCGAAACGGATCGTTCCGGTTTGGTAGCCGGTTATGTTGGACAAACTGCTTTGAAAACGAGAGAGGTATTGGAAAGTGCGCTAGGCGGGGTGCTGTTCATTGATGAGGCATATGCATTGACGGGAAGCACTAATGATTTCGGTCAAGAAGCGATTGATACAATCGTGAAATTTATGGATGATCATCGTGATAATATTATTGTGATTTTAGCTGGCTATAGTGAGGATATGGAGAGATTTTTACAATCGAATGCCGGTCTTCGTTCCCGTTTCCCAAATATCATTGAATTCCCTGATTACAGTGCGAAGGAATTGGTGCAAATCAGTTTCCGATTCTTAACGAAGAAGGGCTTCCATGTATCGGCAGAAGTCGAAAATACATTGCAGGGTATTTTTGAAGCAGGCATGAAAGTCGAAAATGCAGGGAATGGTCGTTTTGCACGCAATGTATGTGAAGCCGCGATTCGTGCACATGCGCTGAGAGTCAGTCAACTCGGTCAGCCTACTGTTGAACAATTGACCACCATCACTCCGGTAGATTTCGAGAAGGCAGGGAATTGAACATGAAGAAAATTTTTGCGATCGCAGGTGCGATTTTATACTATTTGCTTTATCCGATGATTTTAATCGTTGTCGTATTCGGACCGTTAATGGAATTCGATGTGCTGCTGGACGTATACAAGTACAATGCTCCGAAGTCTGCGCTTGGGATAGGCGCAACTTGCTTCGTCGGCTTTATGTTATTTTTATCGTTCAAGTATCCGCGTCTCAAATGGCTATATGAAAAATTTCCTGTTCTCATTCCATTTTTTCAAATGTGCTTGATTATGTTAGTGGGGATAGAAGTGGCTCTTCTATTTGCCAACCTTTGGGCCGATAATCAAACATTCCATAAGGGGATTGCGATTACGCTATCGATTATCAGCATTGCAGCAGCGAGAGCCTACTTATCATACTGGTATTACAAATATCCGATCAGCTACAAAGTACACAAATTGTAAAGGTGATGAATGATGCGAGAAAGAAAAAGAAAACAAAAACATGATTCTAGGCAACTCGAGCCGTGGGAATCAGATGGTGTAAATCAAGAAGCAGAGGCGGAATTAGTCCCGTATCAATCGAAGCTGAAAGACTCTATAAAATGGATTGCCATCTTCTGTTTAGTAGCTGCGATAGCGTCCGGTTTCTTCGTGACCAGTTATTTGGATGAAGGAACGGCTGAGGAAGTTGTGGCCAATCGGGTCAGCACATCGACAAGCGCCGGGGAGCAAGTTTTTTCGGAAGAATCGTATGCAAGCATTGAAGCGAGAGATTTTGAAGTGACCGGTGCCGGTCCGGACGGCGGAGAAGCGCGCATGCTCATCTGGGACTTTAATGCTGAAGACTTGGACGAGGTTTCTGTATTAGTTGATGGTGTGCCAGTAAAAGAGAAAATCATTTTGACGAATAATGCGACTGCGATTAGTGTCCCGGTTCCTAGTACGGTAACTATTACAGGTGTCCATGATAATGGCGGCGGAATCTCTTATGCAGTCAAATTCCCGAACAATAAAACGACGTATTTTAATATAGTCGGAGTCGGCCAGTCCAACACATATACGGTATTGCCGAGTTTATAAATGAAAAACAGCTATTTAGTAGAGATTTCTCTTTTAAATAGCTGTTTTTCTTCTGTAAATAATAATAACTGTATTCTCCGTTCCGTTCTACATATATTAAAAGCTCTTCGCCTGTCATTGCATTTTTCCCTATGTTAAACTCAAAATGTTATGTAATGTTTAAATTCTATATCTATAATTTTTTCATCTTTCAGACGGGATTGTTCCCACTGTAAAAAGGGTATAAATGAAACGTAAATAGTTTTTTCGAAAGAAGGTATCTAGCCATGCTAGGCACTATTATCGGAGATGTTGTCGGTTCGATATATGAGCCGAAACATTGTCATATTAAAACGAAAGATTTTCCGTTTTTCACTTCTGAATCTCGCGTGACGGACGATACGATCATGTCATGCGCAGTCGCTGAGGCACTTTTTTCTTACATCGAGTCGAAAGATGTTAATCTATTTAAAAATGAATTGGTCAGCAGTATGCAAAAGTTTGGGCAAAAGTATCCGCATGCGGGCTATGGCCAGGCCTTTAAAAATTGGCTGAACAGTGATAACCCTCAACCGTACGGCAGCTATGGAAACGGCTCGGCGATGCGTGTAGCACCGATTGCCTATGTGGCCAATAGTTTAGAGGAAACAGAGCAATTAGCGAAAGCATCGGCGGAAGTGTCGCACAATCATAAGGAGGGCATTAAAGGTGCGCAGGCTGTTGCTTCAGCCATATTCTTGGCTCGACAAGGGAAAAATAAGCGCGAAATAAAAGCTCACATCGTTAAAAACTATTATAATTTGGACTTCACGCTCGATGAAATCCGTATGCATTACAAATTTAATAACTCTTGCCAAGGTTCTGTTCCGCAAGCAATTGTCGCATTTTTAGAATCTGTCAGCTTTGAAGATGCAATCCGTAATGCAATTTCAATCGGCGGAGATAGCGATACGATTGCAGCGATTGCCGGCGGAATTGCCGAAGCGTATTATGGCATACCAGATTTTATTAAACATGAAGCACTTAAATATGTTTCAGATGATTTGATTGGTGAAACATATGAGCGTTTCATCGACTATTGTCCTGATTATAGCAGAAGCCATCATTGATGATGGCTTCTTGTTTTTTCACGAATTCGCTGTGATTCAGAGTATTTTTTAATAGTTTCTTAGAGAAGACGAATAAATTTATAAAAGTTTTTCATTTTACGAATTTTTTATGTTGACATTATACCTAATGGGGTATAATATAAAGGCTGTAATCAACAACAAGTCAATTCGACCAGAAATTATTGCAGATGACATTTCATATCGATGAAATGGTCGCAAGCAAACAAGTAGACAGTGTATACCTCTATATGTATACTGATATTAGAAAATAGTATAATAAGTTTCGAATAAGTCGAGTGAACCGTATTTAACCATCCGACTATTTATTTTTACAGTTTTAATACCCCTTAGGGTATTACGAGAGTATTTATCGTACTATATGAAAATATCAATGAAGGTGGGTTCTTATGCAAACAATATTCATTTTGGCAGTTATTGTTGCACTATTCCTTTTCTTACGGATGGGATCAGCAAAAGGGGTAAAGACAATTTCAGCAGAGCAACTAAAAGCCGTTTTGAATGATCGTGACAAAGTATTTGTCGATGTTCGTACGCAAAGAGAATATAAGGGGCGCAACATTAAACAATTTAAAAATATCCCTCTTGGTTCTGATTTCTCGAAGTTGCCAAAGGATAAAGAAATTGTCGTCATCTGCCAAAGCGGAATGCGCAGCAGCCAAGCTTGTAAGCAATTAAAGAAGCTGGGATATGAAAAAGTTACAAATGTTCGTGGCGGAATGAGTGCTTATTAAGGGGGAAGAAAGGTGAAGTGCAATCGCTATCACTGTGAAAAAGCGTATTGTTGTATGTCATTCAGAAAACCTTAGCGGCTGAATGATAAAAAATTTTCTAATTCAATATACCCAGCGAGGTATGGAGGTAATGAAATGAAATCAGATGTGCAACTGGATGCTAAAGGGCTAGCATGTCCGATGCCAATTGTAAAAACGAAAAAAGCGATGCAGAATTTAGTGGATGGTCAAATTTTAGAAGTTCAAGCAACAGATAAAGGATCGAAAGCAGATTTAGCTGCTTGGTCAGAAACAGTAGGCCATCAATATATCGGTACTGTTGAGAGTGGAGATGTATTGTATCACTATATTCGCAAATGCAGCAATGATACTTTTACTGAAAAAACTTTTGAACAAACGATTTCAAATGATGAAATCATCGCACGTTCACAGTCTGGCGGCTTGATTCTAGATGTTCGCGAAGAAGCTGAATATCAATTTGGCCACATTGCTGGTGCCAAGAACATTCCGATGGGTGATTTGGAAAGTCGTTTGTCCGAACTGGATGAAAACCAAGACATTTACGTCATTTGCCGGACTGGAAAACGTAGTGATCTGGCAGCACAAAAATTAGCAAACAAAGGGTTTAAGCATGTTTATAATGTTCTGCCGGGGATGTCTTCCTGGACAGGCGAAACAATCAAAAATGTTGAATAAAGGGGAAAAAATGATGAAAAACAAAGTAGCAATTATCGCAAGTAATGGAGATTTATTCAGTGCATACAAAGTATTCAATATTGCAACAGCAGCAGCAGCTTCTGACAGTGAAGTAGCGATTTTCTTCACTTTTGAAGGATTGAATCTTATTCATAAACAAGGAATGAATGGCTTACAGGTGCCGGAAGGTCGTGAAGCAGTAGCAGAAGGATTCCAACAAGCCAATGTACCGGCAATTCCTCAATTAGTTGAAATGGCTCAGGAAATTGGCGTAAAATTCATCGCTTGCCAAATGACGATGGATGTAATGGGATTGACAAAAGAAGACTTCGTTGAGGGCATTGATGTTGGTGGAGCTGTAACATTCTTAGAATTTGCAAAAGATGCAGCGCCTACTTTAACTTTCTGATCTAGATCACTAATAAAAAATTTTCACCAAAATTATACCTATGGGGGCATATGAAATGACAGTAAAAAAATGGACAGCAGCAGATGTAGCGAGAAAAGTAATTGATAATAAGGAACTATTTATTTTAGACGTACGAAATGAAGATGCATTTGAAGATTGGAAGATCGATGGACATCAATTTGAATATCTGAATATCCCGTACTTTGAGCTATTGGACGGCGTGGAAGAAATTTTGCCTAAAATTCCGGCTAACAAAGATGTGCTAGTTGTTTGTGCAAAGGAAGGCTCATCCATTATGGTGGCGGAAATGCTGTCAGACGAAGGTCGTGAAGTCGCTTATTTAGAAGGCGGAATGAAATCATGGAGCATGTATTTAGAGCCAATCAAAGTTGGAGACTTGGCTGACGGAGGAGAATTGTATCAATTCGTTCGCCTAGGAAAAGGTTGTTTATCATACATGGCGATTTCAGAAGGTGAAGCGGCAATTATTGACGCAGTTCGTTTCACGGATGTATTCATCAATTTTGCGAAAGAGAAAAATGTGCAAATTAAGCATGTTTTTGATACGCATTTACACGCGGATCACATTTCAGGTGGACGTCATATCGCAGCAGCTACTGGTGCAACGTATTATTTGCCTCCTAAAGATGCAGAGGAAGTTGTGTTTGATTACACACCGCTTGAAGATGGTCTGACTGTTAAAATCGGTTCATCACAAATTGAAGTGGGAGCTTTATACTCTCCGGGGCATACAATCGGTTCAACATCGTTTGTAATCGATCAACAATATTTATTAACAGGCGATATTTTATTCATCGATTCAATTGGTCGTCCGGACCTTGCTGGTTTGGCAGAAGATTGGGTAGGCGATCTTCGTGAAACATTGTATAGCCGTTACCGTGAATTAGCGGAAGACTTAATCGTACTGCCAGCTCACTTTATGATTATTGATGAATTGAACGAAGATGGTACAGTCGCGAAACGTCTAGGTGATTTATTTGCAGAAAACCATGGCTTAAACATTACGGATGAGGAAGAATTCCGTTCAATCGTTACTGAAAATCTGCCTCCTCAGCCAAACGCTTATCAAGAAATCCGTCATGTGAACATGGGTAAAATCACACCTGACAACGATGAGCAAACGGAAATGGAAATCGGACCAAACCGTTGTGCGGTCCGCTAATAATAAAAAAATTATAAAACATTATTAAACAATGAAATGGAGATTATGAAAATGAATATTACAAAAACATTAGATGCAAAAGGTTTAGCTTGTCCAATGCCAATCGTTAGAACAAAGAAAGCAATTGATACTATTAATTCAGGTGAAGTATTGGAAGTGCTGGTTACTGATAAAGGTGCGTTAAATGATTTCGCAGCATGGGCAAGTAAAGGCGGCCATACAATTGTTGAACAAACAGAAGATGGAGACGTATTAAGATTTTTGATTGAAAAAGCTTAATGAAATCGAGGGGCTGTCTATCGTTTTTAGACGCCCCTCAATCGTATTATATAAATAGGGGTAAGGGTATAAACCCGTTGCCGAAAGAAGGAACTTAGAATGGATCTTACTTTTATTATCGTTATCTTTTTAATCGGTTTTATCGGGTCGTTCATATCCGGCATGCTCGGTGTTGGCGGCTCAATCATTAAATATCCGATGCTTTTATATATTCCGCCGTTATTCGGCTTGGCGGCATTTTCTGCCCATGAGGTTTCCGGCATTAGCGCTGTGCAAGTATTGTTTGCTTCGATTGCCGGGGTATGGGGCTTCCGAAAGGGCGGTTACTTGAATAAGTCGCTCATTTTATATATGGGTGCGGCGATATTAGTTGGTAGTTTTATAGGAAGTTATGGTTCAGGTTTTTTATCTGAAGAAGGAGTTAATATTGTATACGGCGTTCTGGCATTGATTGCAGCTGTTATGATGTTTATTCCGAAAAAACAGGTCGATGATAAGCCGCTTGCCGAAATTACTTTCAACAAGCCATTAGCTGCCGGTTTGGCTTTAATTGTCGGTATCGGATCCGGAATTGTCGGGGCAGCCGGGGGCTTCCTGCTGGTGCCGATTATGCTCGTTGTCCTTAAAATTCCAACGCGAGTGACAATTGCAACCAGCTTGGCCATCACATTTATTTCATCCATCGGCGGTACGGTCGGTAAAGTGATGACGGGACAAGTTGATTACTGGCCGGCGTTCATTATGATTATTGCCAGCGTTTTAGCAGCGCCGCTTGGAGCAAAGATAAGCAGAAAGATGAACACGAAAGTCCTTCAGCTGAGCTTAGCATTATTAATTGCTGCAACAGCGATAAAAATTTGGATGGATATTTTATAGGACGAAACAGTAAATTCTTTAAAAAGGCTTCCGTAAAGGAGGCCTTTTTTAGATGCATCGAACCTTTAAACAGATTCTCTCATCCACAATGCCATTTGCAGCGTGATGATATCGTTCACATTTTGAGGATCATAGTCAGTGTTTTCTTTTATTTGTTTTAGACGGTAAATAAGCGAATTCCGATGTATATACATTCCTCTTGAGCATTTCTCTATATTTAAATTATAGTGGATAAATTGCTCTAATGTTTCAATATGCTTTTCTGATAATTGATTTAACACTCTATAACAAAATTGTTTTTTCGTTCTTACATCCAAGAGATCAATTAGCGCTTTTGTTTCAATAGTAGAGAATTTAACTATAGGTCGTTCTTTAGAGCTATGTTTAAGGGCAGTAATTGCATCAGCATACGAATATTGAATCTTTTGTTGTTCTGTAACAGGTAAGCCGACACCAATTTGAATGAATGGATTTTTGAAAGCTAAAATTCGGTGGATATCATGTAATTTTTCTATTAATCTTTGCTCGGTTAGATTGGTTGTTAATAGAAACAGCCGGGTTGCATTCACGAAACCGATCAGTGCCTGCTGTTCCGAAAACGATCTCTCAATTGTTTGCAGGAAATCATTTCTTTTTAATTGCTTCTGCCCTAAATCAATAAGTGCAACCTGAAAAGGAGCCTCTAATTTGAAGCTTAAGAGATGTAGCTTTTTATTAATCGTCTCATATCGAATGCTGTTAGACAGCAATTCCTCGAAAATTTGTTCTTTCAATCGTTTCTTCCATTCCGTTTGTTCCGATAAAAAAGCTTGCTGAATCATCATCTCAGTAATCATTTTGACCAATTCTCCAAACTCCATAATGTCGGAAGGATTTCCAGTAATACCTATAACTCCAATGGTTTTCATTTGAAAGATTATAGGAAGATTGATACCTGGTTTGGCACCTTTCCATTTATGCATGTTGTTTTCATTGATAATCAGAGATTCGCCGGTTCTTAACACTTCTATTGCTCCAAAATGCGTATGGGAAATTCGTTTATAATCACCGGAAGCAATAATCATTCCGTGTTCATTCATTATATTGATATTTCTATTTAAACGGACCATTGTTTGTGTAACGATTTCATTCGCTAGTTCTTCGGTTAACATTCTATTACTCCAGTCTTAAAATTAGACATAGTATCCAAAAAATAAAAAGAAAACTCACTGTTTTTTGTTGGAATTATATAGTGTATTATAACAGTTTGAACATTATAATAAAATAAATAGTTTTGAATAGGGTGAAGTTTATTGTGAAAATTGTTATTGCACCAGACTCATTTAAAGGAAGTTTGACTGCCATGGAAGCGGCTCAAGCGATAGAAAGAGGAATAAGAAAAGTAGATAAGAGAGTAGAGACCGTGTTGGTGCCGGTTGCCGATGGTGGCGAAGGAACACTGGAAAGTTTAGTGGCTGCAACAAAGGGGCGAAAAGTTAAAGTGATGGTAAAGGGCCCTTTATTACAGCCGATACAAGCTGAATATGGCATTTTAGGAGATGAAGTAACTTGTGTCATTGAAATGGCGAGCGCATCGGGTTTATATCTAGTTGAAGCGAATCAGCTAAATCCGATGATTACGACTACTTTCGGTACTGGAGAGTTGATTTTAAGGGCGTTAAATGATGGATGTCGCAAATTTATTCTTGGAATAGGTGGAAGCGCTACCAATGATGGCGGAGCTGGGATGCTTCAAGCATTAGGTATGAAACTGCTGGACTCAGAGGGACAATCAATCGGTTTTGGCGGCGGTGAATTAAGTAAATTAGAGCAAATAGATGCATCGAAATTTGATTCTCGCATAGCCGAGTGTGAATTTCTGATTGCATCAGATGTTCAAAATCCATTAATAGGCAAGAGTGGCGCATCGAATGTGTTCGGACCGCAAAAAGGAGCTACCCCTGAAATGGTGGAAAAACTGGATGGAAATCTTGCGAAGTGGGCCGATATTGTAGAGAAAACAACCGGTGTTCGATTGCATCATCTTCCAGGAGCTGGAGCGGCCGGTGGGCTTGGAGGCGCTTTTCAGGCCTTCTTCCCATCTAAAACAAAAAGAGGCATTGATTTAGTCATAGATTATACAAAATTGCGAGAGAAAATGGTTGATGCTGATTGTGTGTTTACAGGTGAAGGGCAAATAGACTTTCAAACAGCTTCCGGAAAAACGCCGATGGGGGTGGCGCAGGAGGCTCAAAAATACGGGATACCGGTCTTTGCTTTGGCAGGATCGATTGGAAAAGGGATTGACGTGCTCTATGAATATGGGGTTACAAGCGTTCATAGCATAGTTAATGCACCAATGACTCTTCAGGACGCGATGGAAAATGGAGCAAAATTACTTGAGCAAGCAGCTGAACAAGTAATGCGCACTTACTTGAGTGCATTGATGAACTAAAAATCAAGGGGGAAAAGACATGTTATTTGCGGTTTTAATCATAGGGGTATTATTAATTGTGATTGCGACAACTACATTTAAAGTACATCCATTTCTTTCATTAATGATTGGTACATTATTTGTAGGATTTGCTTCTGGAATGCCTTTGAATCAAATTGTTGAAAATATCAACGGCGGTTTCGGAAGCATCATGGGAGGAATTGGACTTGTTATCGTATTTGGTACGATTATCGGGACTATTTTGGAAAAAGCAGGGGCAGCTTATCGTATGGCCGAGGTTGTATTACGTATTGTGGGACCGAAAAGACCTCAGCTGGCTATGAGTTTAATCGGATATATTGTATCGATTCCTGTTTTTTGTGATTCTGGATTTGTTATTTTAAATAGTTTAAGAAAAGCTTTAGGAAAAAGGGCAAAAGTTGCACTGGCTTCAATGTCAGTAGCTTTAGCAACAGGATTATATGCTACACACACTTTAGTCCCTCCTACGCCGGGGCCGATTGCAGCAGCAGGAAATATTGGAGCTGACGGTTACTTAGGGACAATTATTTTAATTGGTTTAATTACGGCTATACCTGCTGTAATAGTTGGTTATATTTGGGCAACGAAAGTTGCAACGAAAATACAGGTTGAAGATGATGGAGAAGAATTGGATTATGAAGAAATTATTAAATCATTCGGAAAGATGCCGTCAACTTTTCAGGCATTTTTGCCAATTATCCTTCCTATCCTATTAATCGGTATTGGCTCTATCGTATCCGTAGTAGGTATGGAAGGTGACTTGGCGGCGTTTCTGACATTCTTAGGGCAACCGGTTATTTCTCTATTAGCAGGCGTTATTGCGGCTCTTGCTCTTTTACCGAAGTTTAATGAAGAGACATTAACAAATTGGATTGGCGCTGCATTATTAGATGCTGCTCCTATTCTATTAATTACAGGTGCCGGCGGAGCGTTTGGCACAGTGATCAAGAATACTGGAATTGCTGAAATGATTCAAGGATGGAATATTGCTGAAGTATTTACGGGTGCTTTATTCCTGTTAGTGCCATTCATCATTGCAGCAGCATTGAAAACGGCACAGGGCTCATCTACAGCATCGTTAGTTATCACATCTTCACTAATCGCGCCATTATTGCCGACACTGGGAATCGAAGGGGCAATTCCGTTAGCATTAGTCGTTATGGCCGTTGGAGCTGGGGCGATGACAGTCAGTCACGTTAATGACAGCTTCTTCTGGGTTGTTACTCAATTCAGTGGAATGAAGGTAACAGACGCTTATAAAGCGCAGACAATGGCTACCTTGTTGCAAGGTATAGTAACGATTATTTTCACTATGATTCTTTGGATTATACTCGTATAATGGGAAAAGATAAACTGCCCTCCAATAGTTGAATATGACTATTGGAGAGGCAGTTTTTATTTGCGATAATTTGTTCAGGATGTATGCAGCACTCAATTCGAGTTCTTCTGCCGGTTCCTTTTCGGCAAGTCAGGCGCTTTTCGGAAATTATCGATGAGATGCATAATCGCATAATACGGATTGTGCACCAGCACCTTCGGACCGCTTTTGCGCATGACTTCCTTCACTTGCTGTCTCATATCAGGCTTATAGCAATGGATTTTGCAATTTTGGCAGGCAGGTTTTTTCTCTTGAAACGGACATTTCTCTAACCGAAAAAAAGCATAATCCTTTAATTTCTGGCATTCCTCGCAAAGTTCATTTTGCTTATGTTCTGACTTGCAATATAGACTGATCATGAGGCTGATTGTTTGTCTTTCTCTTTTCATTCTATTCACTTTAAATCAAACTCCTGTTTTAACCTAAGTTGTTATCTGTTGAAAATTATTCTCAATAAATTATACCAACGTTTCGTTAATTCGTTCACAAATTATTTGTATATTTCATTACAAACGCAGTGTTTATTTTGCAATATTTCACAAATGATTCATTATTATCCATGATTGAACGTGCTATTCTTTTGTTAGATACATGATAGGGTATATCATTAACGGTGAAGGGGAGAGGGAACATGTATTTTGCGTTGGTTGTGATGCTGATAGCAGCGATGTGCGGCTTGTTTGCGTGCGGTTATGCAGTGGCTATCATTAAACAAAAGTATGGGAAAAGCTGGCTTCATGCCGTTCCGATTACAGTGGCGATGCTGATGTTTAATGTCATTTGGGCTTTGCTGGAGATGGGGAAATCAGGACGCTGGGGTTAATTGTACAGGCGTTTTTCAAAACAACGTTGACAATTTGACGTTGTTTTTTTAATTCGTACTGGACGGATTGTCATGATTCCGTTATATTAAAAAGCAAACAATTATGTATGGAGGCTTAATGGTGAAGTCTTTTTATCAATATTTACTAACATTCCGCCAACCGAAAAACATTGATGCGATCACAAAGTTTGCAAACGATGCGTTTTTAGATCACAGTTTTCCGAAGCATTCTTCGGATTACCATGAAGTAAGCGCCTATTTGGAAATGAACGGTCATTATTTAGAAAGTATGCGTATTTTTGACGATGCTTGGGAGCAATACGCAACAATATATAACTTATAATGAAGGAAGTTGGTGAAATCAACTTCCTTCATTATTTTTTAAAAGGGCTGTTATATTCACAATTCGAAATCAAACCATTCATTATAATTTCTGCGAACAGCCACTTTTGCTTTCAGTTTGTCTAGGTTGTACACAACGGACCATTGGGTTTCGCTAGTTAGGCGTATGCCGGGCTCCTGAGCGACGTTCTTCAACAATGTCATACAGTCCTTTTCAGATATTATACCGCCTGATGCGTTCCAAGTTTGTTGTAGTATATCGTAGCGGTCGTAACCATGGCCTAAGCCATTTTGGACGGGGCTTACATAAAAATTTGTCGCAAGATTTGTATGGTTCACAATCATTTCGTTATTCACGTATTCAATTAATTTAGATACTCCAGATTGATCCTGCATTAGGAAATGATAACTTTTTGTATCTCCGTTGGACTGCATATCGTATTGTGATAACAACTTAATAGCTTCATCTACCTTAGATGCCTTATCCAGAATCATTCGGATGGCGATAACCGTATTAATCTTAGTTTTACCGGTATCTTGTCGAGTTGGATCTCCATCTAAAGACAGAACACTGATAGCAAGCCCTTTCTCGTTCATTCCATCCATGCAGAGGTAGGGAGCGGCCAACATACGATAATTATCTTTAGAAACGTCATTTTGACCGACGTCTACAAATCCTAGGTTTGCTATTCCTATTGATGCATATCCTTCTTTTGGCTTCGTTTTGATAACAACGATACCCATATCCATCAGATAATCGAAGTTTCTTCCATATACATGATTTCCGTTTTCTGTAATCGCGGTAAAAGCACTACAACCGATTTCCTCAAAACTTCCTTGAACTGTGCTGCCCGCAATTTTTTTTGAGACTAAATGATAAAAATCAGAGTCGCTTTTTACACCTCTTTCCAGCAAGCTGTCAAGTTGATAATCAGCATAATAGGTCATTGTGTAAAGCTTGCTTTCTCCAAGTTCCTCAATTGACGCAAGTGTCTTTTCTCTGGATGAAACTGTCATTGTTTTCGCCTCTCTTAATCTGTGACATTTTAGCTCTTATTAAATCATTTGCATGTTCTTCTTTTGAACAACAGAAAATGAATGATTATTTATATTTAACCTTTATATTAATCCTTTAAACTAACACTAAAGTCTTCTGAAAGAAAGGGCCGGCACTGGTTTTTCTAATTGCCCATTACTCGCAATAACAATAACACCATGGTTTACCGTGCATATACTAAAGTAAAGATGAAATGCTCTCTTAAGGGGATGTATTAAAATGGGAAATAAAAAAGCGCGTTATAAAGTAGGTGATACAGTTGTCATAAAGAAGTATGGCACTGTCGGAAAAATAACTGATATTAAATGTGCATTTTTATTGGTTCAAAATCTTGTATGTGAGAGGGATATAGTTTGAGGTAGGTGAGTCTAAGCATGGCTTTGGCCGCAATATATTTGCGTTTATCACGAAACGAGGAACAATTGGATATTGATGAGATCCTATCTCATCATCGACAAGCTTTAATTAAATTAGCTGTACAGCATAATCTTAGCTATGATATTTACCAAGAGATATCAAGTGGTGTAAATACCGAAAGACCTCAGTTAAATTCGATATTACATCGACTAGATGAATATGATTACCTTTTAGTTATGGATATAGATCGAATATCTAGGGATAATGCGTATGCTGAACAAATAAAGCAAATGCTCATAATTAATGATATAAAGATTCTAACACCCCAAGGCATTATTGATTTGTCTTTAGAAAGTAATGAAATGATGTTTTCATTTCAGGCGATGATGGCAAATTTTGAATATAAGCAAATAAAAAAGAGATTAGGCAGAGGGAGAATTGCTGCTGCAGAGCAAGGACGCTGGACTATGAGTAATCGTGTTCCTTTAGGATATGAAAAGGGTGAAGACAAGCGTTTGATTATAGTCGAGGAAGAAGCAAAAATTATAAGGCATATTTTTCAAAAGACATTAGAAAGATACAGCAATAATGAAATTGCTAGACAATTAGATCTGTTAGGTTGGAGAAGCAGAGATGGAAAGGTTCTTACTTCTTCACATATATCAAATATCAGACGAAATGTGGTTTATCGGGGTGTAGTACAGGCGAAACGAAGAGTTAACGGAAGAGTAGTTGATGAAGTATTCGTTGAAAATGCACATGAAGCAATTGTTTCGGAACAAGAATGGCTAGAAGTTCAAAAGCTATTAGAAATAAATGATAATAAAAAGTTTTTTAATAAAGCAAAGGCTTCAAGGAAACTTCAAAATTTAATTTACTGTAATTCTTGTGGAAGAAAGAGATACCTTCAGTGTGACAAAACAGGAACTGACTATGTAAAAAGTTGTAATTATAAGATTGATAATAATAAGTGTCAAGATAAGGGGCATCAATATTTACCTATAGAGCATTTCGTATTGAAGAAGGTGAAAGAAAAAAAACTAGATTTTGAAGCTGAATTAAAAAAGTTAAAAACTCTTGATACAACAAACTTGGAAGAGAAACTGCTTACTGAAAAAACTTCACTAGAAAAACAGTTAGAAAAATGTGATAAACGTCAAAAAAATCTAAGCTTAATGAGAATGGATGGAGAAATAAGTAAGGCAGAGTTTTTAGAAATGCGTAATCAAAATGAAGAGCAAATGCAACAGATCCATCATCGAATGGATGCTATTAATGTCCAACTGGAAAATATGTACAAAACAGACGGGGGACACCTTCAATTAGAGCGTTTCATTGAAACATTAAACCGGTTAGATACACTTGAACCAGAAGCTTGTAATATGTTCCTGAAAACATTTATTAAAAAAATTTGGTTTTCATCAAACGCAATTGTGAATTATGATACGAAAGAACCGCGAGTAGCAGCTACCATTAAAATTGAGTGGAAATAATGATTTAAAGAAATAGAGTGATAGAAAACATAAAATTTTATTGTTGGAATCTATGACTTTCTGAAATTGACATAAAGAACAGTTAAGAGGCTGGGACAGAACAAAAACACCCACTTCTAAAGTCGAACTATTCCAAGACTCAATTAGAGTTTTAAAAAATAGTTCGGTTTTTTCGTTGACTGAAAACTTTTTGTCCCAGCCTCTTTTGATTATGGATTTGCTGCAATGTCTTTTGTTGTTTCTGGGTAAAAAGATTTAACGGAAGAAAATTTATAATATTCAGTTAAAGTTAATAGGTCTAACTGAGTGGTTAATTATCATTGGGTAATTATTATTATTAATCAAATGTGACTTTTTTATTATAAAATTGTGTATTTTCAAATAAATCACTTAAATAAATGAAATGTTTATATCTATTTTCTTATTTTAAAAACCATACGAATATACGATAGAACTTCCATGTGTAAATTGTTAAGGTTACTAATGATATCATTTTGTGGAGAAAATCTCTTAAAAGAGAAGCAATGTAACATGGATGAATAGAGGTGTAATGATATGTCTTCTATAGCTGCTCTTATGGAGGTGTTGCGCGTTAAGAAGGACCAGTTACATCGCCTTTTAACTTGTCAAGCCAATTTAAATCAATCTCAGAGCATATTTTATGCCAATGAATATTTGTGTATGGAACCTAAACTGACTCCTGGATCTTGGGAAGGCTCTTTAGCGAATGAATTCGATTGGTTAAGGGAGTCGGGTATTCTGACAAATTATCAGGAGATTGAAACGTCGCAATTTAATGATGTTTTTCGCGTATTGAACGATACGATTAGGCGAGTAGACTTAGAAATTCAATTGATTGAACAACAAATCGCAGCCCTTCAAGAAGCTGAAAGAAAAAGAGCAGTTAAGGCGAATGAATGAAGTTAGCAGTCTGACTTAGGGGTTAGCGAAAGAGGTGCTTCAGCTAAATGGAAATGAAAATAGTCTATAAAGACATTGAGCAAACATTGGATCATTTAGTAATTTCTGCAAAATCACTTGATCCGATAGTAACGCAAGATGTATATGGTGCCAATCATCTTGAGACAATAGAGAAATTGAATCAACTTAATCGTTCAATTCAGCAACTCTTTGAATCTTATAAAGATTTACTTTTAACCAATGAAATGTCAACAAGACAATCTGTTCAATTCATTCAAGAATCTGATTCAAGGCTCGCTAGTGAGATTGAAGTGCTAAAATTTGTTTGAAAATGAATAAGTATTAGGAGGAATGATTTTATGTCAGGTCAAATTCGTGTTACACCAGCTGAACTAATGCAAACTGCAACGGAGTATGGAAGGGAAAGTCAAGAGATTTTGGCGCAAATCGGGAGAATGGACAATTTGATGGGGCGTCTGCAAGGAATGTGGGAAGGTCAAGCAAACGAAGCATTTAAAGCACAATATGAAGAATTGAAACCTTCTTTTCAGAAAATGTCGGATTTATTAATGGATATCCAAACACAACTTCAAAGCACTGCAAGGGCATTAGAGGACGCTGATCGTCAAATCGCTAGCCAAATACGAGGATAATATAGCAATACGAAGCTCAGCGCCTGATTAAAAAGTGCTGAGCTTCTTAATTTAAAAAGGAGAGAGAAATGTATATAGGACTAACGGTGGATTTAAGGAATTATACAGGTGAAGTATTTGATTTGCGTATATCAAACTTTTTAACTATAAGAAAAGTGATTGATATTTGTTGGAAAGTAAAAGAAATAGAAAACGCTCCTGCAGAAGGATATTGGATCAGAGTGGTAAACAAAGAAAAAATCTGTTCAGGTTACGAGACTTTGCTGGATAGTGGCATTACGAGCGGCGATCGTATAGAAGTATTATAAGAAAAGGTGTCTCGTGCTGGAAATCATATTCCCTTAAAATACATTAGGGATAGGTTGCTTTATAAAGGGGAGCTATTTATGCCAGGAGAAAGAGAATCATATTTAAAAGAACGATTGAACGTTGTGATAACAAAAGAAAATCATATGATTACCTATCATTTTCAAAGAGCTAGATTAAAGCTGAACAATTGTTTGGAAATTCAACCTTTGAAAGAGAATGAAACAAGTATCGAAAAAAAGATACAAGTGACAGAAGATGAAGTTACGATTGATTTTGTCATACCACCAACCTTTTTCCCTTTTTTTGCGATTCAGAAAAGAAAAGAAAAAGAAAAATGGATATTCGCTTATCAACTCACGAAAAAAATGGTTGAGCATTCAGTAAAAAGGTTCATACCGGTGATTTGTCCAGATAATATCGTGTTTGATACAAGCTACACTCCATATCTCTTACATTATGGTGTTAAAGATAGTTTAATACCTTTCGACTTGGAAGAGGAACAGATTTTATTAGAGTTAAAGGCTACGATATGTACGGCCATTGAAGGAAAATATAGTTTCGAAGAATATATGAGGTTTAGTGATACATTAAAAA
>JBJFHH010000013.1:0-5960 GCA_051893475.1 Bacillus sp. (in: firmicutes)
CATGGTGAACGAAAGGCCGGTTACTTTGATTGGTGTTCTTGGAACGGTGAACTTGCAAGTAAAAGTGGCATTTTGTTCAATAGTGTGGCGATTATTTTCGAAAGTAGGGTTAGTTTCAGTAGACTGGTCTGTTTTTTCCTAGATAAGTAGTGCTAGAGACATAACTTTATTGCGGTGCACTGTGAAATTTGTAAAAAAATGTTATAGATTGGAAGGTTTATGAGAAAATTAGTAGAATAGTTTACCTTATATAAAAGCTTCATGTCTCTCGCTTTAACTTGTTGTGTTTTATGGAATGAAGTTCAGCACGGGCTAATATTCATAATGTGAAGGACAAGTAAAAAGGAAATAGGGGGTAATCATTTGAAAAAGCTTAAATTTTCATTTTGGGCAATGCTGTTGATGCTTGTGCTGATTGTTGCAGGCTGCAGTGAGGAGTCCAGCGAGGAACCGGTTGATGATGGAAATACGCAGGAGGAAGTGGCTGAGCGCAAAGTATTGAATTTAAACAATACGTCCGAGCCTGGAGCGCTGCATCCTGGCTTAGGGCAAGGAACGCATGATTCATGGGTGCTGGAGCATGCTTTTGAGGGGCTATATAAAAAGGATCCTGAAGGCAACATTGTTCCGGGTATAGCGACTGATCATACGGTCAGTGACGATGGTATCACGTGGACGTTCAATTTGCGTGAGGATGCCAAATGGTCGAACGGCGAGCCTTTAACAGCGCATGACTTTGAATTTGCATGGAAGTACACACTGAGTCCTGAGGCTGCTGCTGATTATGCTTATCAAATGTATTATTTGGCAAACGGGGAAGCCTATAATGCCGGCGAAGTAACCGCAGACGAAGTAGGAGTAAAGGCTTTGGATGATCACACCCTTGAAGTAAAGCTAGAGAAGCCAACATTATTCTTTCTTGATTTGATTACTTTCTATACGTATTATCCGGTGAGCAAAGCTGTTCAGGAAGCGAATCCGAACTGGTATCAAGAGGCAGAGACTTACGTGTCGAATGGTGCATTCAAGCTGACGGAATGGAAGCATAAGGAAAGTATGAAGCTTGAGAAAAATGAATTTTACCATGAAGCAGATAAAATCAATTTAGATGAAGTGAATTTTGTCATTTTGGAAGAACAAAATACAGAGTGGCAAATGTATCAAACAGGAGAATTGGACTTAGTGAATAATCTTCCGTCTGACGTCGAAGGTAAGCTAATCGCTGAGAAAAATCCTGAGGTGTACAGTGATCTGCAGCTGTCTGTCTATTATTACAATTTGAACACAGACAAGAAGCCGCTGAATAATGTCAAAGTAAGAAAGGCGTTAGCGATGGCTCTCAACCGTCAAGTCATTACGGAAAATGTGGCGCAGGGCGGACAGCCTCCTGCTTATTCGGTTATTCCTCCAGGGGTGCCGGATACAAAGGGTGACTTCTCGGAGAATTCCGGTCAGTTATTTAAAGAGGATGTAGAGGAAGCGAAGAAGTTGTTAGAGGAAGGTTTGAAAGAAGAAGGATTAACGGAAATGCCAGAATTCACGATTCTTTATAATACGTCTGAAGGCCATAAGAAAATTGCCGAGGCTGCACAGGAAATGTGGCGTCAAGCTTTCGGATTCACTGTACAGTTGGAGAATGTTGAGTTCCAGGTGAAATTGGATCGCGAGAAAGCTGGGGAGTATGACATTTCGAGAGCCGGTTGGGTTGGCGACTATATCGACCCTATGACGTTCCTTGAGCTATGGGTAACGGATGGTGCTTATAATGATGCCAAATACTCAAATCCGGAATATGATGCTTTAATTCAGAAGTCGAAAGAAGTGCTAGATCCGGCTGAACGTATGACGATTCTGCACGAAGCGGAAGAGCTGCTTATTTCTGAGATGCCGATTGTTCCAATTTATTTCTATACAGAAACATATGCGGTGAAGGATTATGTGACGGGCATTTATACGCCGCTCAATCGATATCCGCAGTTCATTTATGCTGATGTAGATATGAGCAAGAAGTAAGTTTTCAACACTTAGAATGTGGTGTGTCCTTGTTTAGGGCATGCCACATTTTCAAATAGAAAGGCTTCATGCTATGAGGAACTGGGGTGATGTATTTTGTTGAAGTATACGCTGAACCGCTTTATGTGGGCGGTTATTACGTTGTGGGCCACCATTACGCTGACGTTTATTATTATGCATAACATACCGGGCGATCCGTTTGCTAAAGAGGGAGCAATGCCTCCTGCTGTGTATGAGAATCTGGTCAAATATTACAACATGGATGGGACAAAACTTGAGCAGTATGTTCATTATTTGAAGTCGATTCTTCAGTTCGATTTGGGGCCGTCGTTGAAATCGAAGACGATTACAGTCAATGAGTATATTGAAAAAGGACTGCCGGTGAGCTTTCATCTTGGGCTCCAGTCGATGATTATCGCTGTTTTCTTCGGCTTGATTCTTGGCGTGGTTGCGGCTCTTTATCGGAATCGCTGGCCGGATTATGTGTCGATGATTGTGGCGATTGTCGGCATTTCGGTTCCAAGTTTTATTTTGGCGACTTTATTCATTAATTACTTGGCTGTCGAGTGGCGGATTTTCCCGGTGGCGACATGGCAGACGTGGAAGCATACGGTGCTGCCGTCCATGGCGTTGGCGATGATGCCGCTTGCCTATATTGCACGGCTGATGCGGACAAGTATGATTGAGGTTATGAATCAGGATTATATTTTAACAGCGAAGTCTAAAGGGCTGAAGCGAAGTGCCATTATATTGAAACACGCGATTCGGAATGCGATTTTACCTGTCGTGACGATGCTTGGAATACTGACGGCTAATCTGGTGACGGGAAGTTTTATTGTCGAAAGCATTTTCGGGATACCGGGGATGGGCGAGATGTTTGTAAAAAGTATTTTGAACCGTGATTATCCGGTCATTCTTGGTTCGACGATTGTTTACAGCGCGATTCTCATCTTTTTGATTTTTATCGTAGATGTTTTATATACGCTGATTGATCCGAGAATTAAGCTGTCAGGAGGGAGGAGCAAATAATGTCTGCGAAACTTGAATTTAAAGAGGAGATGTTTTTGCCGGCTGAGGATAATTTTCAGGAAGCAGAGCAAATTGTCCGGCCCTCGGTGACCTATTGGCGGGATGTATGGCGGCGACTGCTGAAAAATAAACTGGCGATGACGGGTTTAGCCATCATTATTTTACTGATGATTATGGCGATTATCGGACCGCATTTGAATGGCTTTTCTTATTACGAACAAAACTATGAAAAAATGAATATGCCTCCGAACAGTGAGCATTGGTTCGGGACAGATTCGTCAGGACGCGATTTGTTTACCCGTGCTTGGGAAGGAGCGCGCATCTCTTTATTTATTGGCGTAATGGCGGCATTGATTGATTTCGTGGTCGGGGTCGTTTACGGAGGTATATCCGGCATGCGCGGCGGACGAGTGGATAATGTGATGATGCGGATTGCTGAGGTGCTGTATTCGATTCCGTATTTGCTGATGGTCATCTTAATGATGGTTGTGATGAAGCCGGGCATTTTACCGATCATTATTGCGATGACGATTACCGGATGGATTCCGATGGCTCGTCTTGTCAGGGGGCAAATTTTGCAGTTGAAGGAAAATGAATACGTTCATGCCGCTAAAGTGGCAGGAGCAAAGACGGGCTGGACGTTAAGAAAGCATTTATTGCCGAATTCGATGGGCCCGATTTTAGTCAATATGACGTTAACGGTTCCGGTTGCGATTTTTGCTGAGGCGACGTTGAGCTTTCTCGGATTGGGCGTGCAGGCGCCTAAAGCGAGCTGGGGCTCATTGGCGAATGATGCGTTGGGAAGCATCTTGATCGGCAACTTTTATCAGTTGGCGATTCCGGCATTTTTGATTTCCTTGACGATGTTTGCTTTTAATGTGTTCGGAGATGGCTTGCAGGATGCTCTTGACCCGAAATTACGAGATTAAGAGAAGAAGAGGGATAGCATATGAACAGCTTATTGGAAGTGAAGGATATAGTCATTGATTTTCAAACATACGGCGGTTTGGTTCATGCCGTTCGCGGTGTCAGCTTCTCTGTGAAACCGGGACAGACGGTCGGGATTGTGGGCGAGTCCGGCTGCGGGAAAAGTGTAACGGCCAAGAGCATTATGAAATTGCTGGCTGAACCTCCAGCTATTTATCGTTCAGGTCAAATTGTTTTTCAGGGGAAAGATTTATTTTCCGCTTCAGAACGGGAAATGGAGAAAATTCGCGGTCGGGATATATCGATGATTTTTCAAGATCCGATGACATCCTTGAACCCTTCAGCAAAAGTAGGAAATCAGATTATGGAAGCCATTTTGAAGCATCAGCGAATGTCGCGCAAGGATGCGTATGAGAGGGCACAGCAAATGCTTGTCAAAGTCGGAATCCCTCAGGCGGAGAAGCGGATGAAGCAATATCCGCATGAGTTTTCAGGAGGTATGCGGCAACGGGCAATGATTGCGATGGCGCTTGCCTGCAAGCCGAAACTGCTCATAGCAGATGAACCGACAACTGCTTTAGATGTTACGATTCAGGCGCAAATTTTGGAGCTGATGAAGGAAATTCAAAATGAATCGAGCACATCAATTATTTTGATTACCCATGATCTCGGTGTTGTCGCGGAGATGTGTGATTATGTGGTTGTGATGTATGCCGGAAAGATAGTGGAAACAGGTACAGTGCAGGAGATTTTCCAAAAGCCGTCGCATCCGTATACACAAGGCTTGTTAAAGTCTGTGCCCCGCCTTGATATGGATCGAACGGTGCCGTTAGTTCCAATTATCGGCTCGCCTCCTGATTTATTTGCCCCTCCGCAAGGCTGTTCTTTTTATTCGAGATGCAGCCAAGCTATGCGAATTTGCAAGGATCACGACCCAGAATTGGAGAAGGTCGGGGAAAATCGGACATCGGCTTGCTGGCTGAATCATCCGATGGCGAAGACCCGACTGGAACAGCCGGTTGTGAAATCATGAAGGGGGAGATTATGATGAAAACAATGCAGGAACAGGCAGCTCCTCTTGTGCAAATTAGGAATCTGAAAAAATATTTTCCTATCGGCGGTTTGGATTTAAAGGCAGTGGATGGTTTGAATCTGACGATTTATGAAGGGGAGACAGTCGGACTCGTCGGCGAATCGGGATGCGGCAAGTCAACGGCGGGCAAGACAATTATCCGCCTGCATGAACCGACAAGCGGCGAGGTACTGTTTGAAGGGAAAAATATCTTTGACTACTCTGAGCGGAAAATGCAGGATGTCAGAAAGGACATTCAATTTATTTTTCAAGATCCGTATGCGTCGTTGAACCCGAGGATGACGGTAGGAGACATCATAGCCGAGCCGCTAACGATTAACGGGATCATGAAGGGGGAAGCAAAAAGGGAGCGTGTGAAAGAACTGCTGAAAATCGTCGGCTTGCGTACCGACCATATGAACCGCTTTCCGCACGAGTTTTCCGGCGGGCAGCGACAGCGGATCGGGATTGCGCGCGCGCTTGCGTTAAATCCAAAATTCATCGTCTGCGATGAGCCGATTTCTGCTCTTGATGTTTCGATTCAGGCGCAAATCGTCAATCTGCTGAAAGAGCTGCAAGATAAACTTGGTTTGACTTATTTGTTCATTGCCCACGATTTGTCAATGGTCAAATACATATCTGATCGCATTCTCGTTATGTATTTAGGGAAAATGATGGAGCTGGCGGACAGCGATGAATTGTCCAGCAATCCGCTTCATCCGTACTCGCAGGCGCTGCTGTCGGCGGTGCCGATTCCTGATCCGACAATCAAAAGAGAGCGAATTGTGCTGACAGGGGATGTGCCAAGTCCCATCAATCCGCCGAGCGGCTGCGTATTTTGCACACGCTGCCCGCAGGCACTTGAGATATGTGCCAATTTGATGCCGGAATGGCGGGAAGTCAAGCCTAATCATTTTGT
>JBJFHH010000014.1:0-5934 GCA_051893475.1 Bacillus sp. (in: firmicutes)
TCTCTTAATACAGCTCAGTGCTATAACCTGAAAGGAAAAGGGGCGATTGCTCCTGGGTTCGATGCTGATTTCATTTTATTAAATGACGTTGAGGAATTTGTGATTGATTCCGTTTGGGTAAACGGAACTCGCTATGAGGAAGAGGCAAGGGAAAAGGAAGAAGAAGTGTTTGAAAATACGGTTATATTAGGCAGCTATTGTAAGGAACTATTGAGCTTACCGTTAACTTCCGATACAGCAAGAGTTATAGAAATTATCCCAAATTCAATTGTAACGAAAAAATCGCAATATAAGGTGCCGGTTGAAGATGGTATTTTTATGGCAAATGATGAATTTGCGAAAATGGCTGTCATTGAAAGACATAAAGGCACCGGAAGCGCCGGAGTAGGAATTGTGAAAGGCTTCAACCTGCAGAAAGGTGCAATCGCAACAACAATCGCTCATGATTCTCATAACATCATTTGTATCGGAACAAATGATGAAGATATGGACATCGCCATCAGAGAGCTTGAGAAAATTGGCGGAGGTATCTCGATTGCCTGCAATGGTGAAACAATCGCAGCACTGTCATTGCCGTTCGGCGGTTTAATGACAACTATTTCGCCGCAGCAGCTGAATGACGAATACAGCCAATTATTGGTTGCTTTATCGTCACTAGGCATTACCGATGAATTCTCGCCGTTATTGACATTGTCATTCTTGGCGCTGCCGGTTATTCCATCTTTAAAATTAACGAACCAAGGTTTGTTCGACGTAGATACATTTACATTTGTAGATGTCAGTGTGAACGATTAATACACGAAAAAGGGTCTCAAAATGATTTGAGGCCCTTGTTGCGTTTTTACCATTGTTGTTTAATATCTAAAAAAATAATTTACGTCTAGCTCCAGTGCCTTAGCGCCTAGTGTACTTCGCCCGCCTCCCTACGATAAGTCAACATCGAATCACTGTCGTTCTTCGTGTTTCCTATATCTCGAGGAGAGTGGAACAAAGACTAAAACCGCCACGTCCTGTGGCAACGTCTTTGTGACTCTCATCCTGAGAGCCTCAGTCCATACGGCGCTAAGCGAGGCACTTCCGCTTTTGGTTATTGATTTGTATGAACATGAACGACATGCTCCAATAATTTCGGCAGCTCCTGAAAAGCGAAGGGAAGATGGAGGCGCTCTGTATTTTTATGTGCATCCTTTCCAACAGGTCCGACGTTTATGACCGGAGCTTGAAATTGGGCCATTTCTTTAAATGGTATATGATACAGTTCTTCGTCTCCAGGCAAGTTATTCGTATAGGTAGTCATTGATCCAAGCGGATCCTGCAGCCCTGCATAGCTCAAATCAGAAATGCCGTTAAAGTATTCGATTGGCTGTAAGTTCAGATTGAATGCTGCATCGGCATATGTAATCAGTTTTTCGGAAAGCTCTTTAATAACTGGCTCCTCGGTCGAATTAATGGCCGGATAATACGGCGGCGCATAAAACAGCACAATCATTGGCGCGAGGTCCTGACAAATAATCGATAGCTGGTCAATAATCGTAATCGATTGCTGTCTGTTATCGCCTTTCCGTTCCTTCGCGATAAAGTTTTCGATGCGCGCTACATGCTCTTTTCCCGTTCTTTTACAGGCATGCTCCTTTAATTCTTCATATGTCAAAACACGTATTTTATTTGCCGGTGACGATTTCAACTGAAAAACTTTATATTTATTTTCTATAAAAGCATTCATTTGAGCGGCGGCTTCAGAGGCGATGTTTTTGAATTCGGCCATGACTTCATCCGGATTTCGATTCATTAAAAACATATTATACATACTGACAGAGCGATGCGGTATTTGGGCCGAATAATCCTTTTTCAAATCTTTTTGCCAAAGGATAGTCGGAGGCGGGCAAACCTCACCGTTTACTTCTTCGCAAAGCTGTTCATTCCACTCCATTCTCTCGGAGAAAACGGACGTCATCCAAGCGGCATTGACGCCGGAGAGCGGTTCTCCGACATGTGTTTCTTTGCCGAAGCATAAGACGCTCGGTAAAATTTTTCCGATGGAACCGGTATAAAAATAATATTGCTGATCGTTCGGAACCTTTGAAAACATCGGCTCTGAATTTAAAAATAACGTGTAGTTCAAATTGTATTTTTCACGGAGCTCCAAAAGCTTAGGGATGGCCTCCCGCATTCCGAGGGAGTTGACTTCTTCATCGGGAACTGTCAGCAAAAGCAGATTGACTTTCCAGTTTTCAATTGCAGCTTTCTCCAAGAGAGACATTTGAAGCACAAGTCCGCATTTCATATCCATTGTGCCGCGTCCGAACAGCCACTCACCGCTTTCCAGATCAGCTAATGCATCTGCCGGTAGCTTCTCTTTATGGTGCTGCAGCTCCTTCGTTAATTCCATCGGTCTAAAGGCAAGATGGCTTAGCTCACCGTAATCCTCAATATCAACGACATCAAAATGACTAATTAAGATAATCGTTTTCGTTGCATGCTCATTTTTATACAGAGCGGTTGTAAACAATCGTCCGTCTGTTGTTAAATGATTTTCAATATGATCTGGATTCTCTTGAAAGTAGTGCATATTCATAAGATGGCTTTTAACTCTTAAGGGCAGTTGTTTTTCGTCATTGCTGAAGGTGATGCTGCCGACTGAAACGAGGTCATTCAAAACGGATAACATTTGATCAGGGTGGTTCAAATAATACGATTGTGCCATATGAATCCCTCCAATATAAGTTTTGAAGCTTTCTATCTATTATTATAGCGAACTTTAAGATATATCGGAAAGATAGGTGTGAATCAACGTCCGGATCTTGGATAAATTCGGTGTACTTAATTCTCATCCACAGGAAAATATAAAATGGAAATTCTGAGAAGTTATACACAGAAATATTAGAATATTCACTGAAGTTTGTGGATAAGTCAGGTGTATAAAATAAGTTATTCACCGAATTATACACACAATTCACAACTTTGTGTATAAACTATCAACAGTTGGAATGAGAAGTTGTGATTAATTAATTTCCAATTTTTTTGCTAAAAATAGCGAAAATCATCGAATCGAGACGAATTTAATCAAAAAATGTCCGACAGGGGATGAAGGAACAATCCTGCCGAACACTGTTTCACTTTAAAAGAGGACAAGGTTAAATCAACGGTCTATTTTTGAATCCTGCGGCTCGGTTGGCACTTTTAAATTCCTTGCTGTATACAACTTCCTGCGCCTTTTTCATGGTGCTTCTCATCTTTTCGCGTTTCTTCTTATCCATGTAATCACTCCTAAAAAGTTATGTCTCCATTTTTTCCTTAAATAGGAGTAATCATACGGTTTATTTGAATATGTCGCGTAAGGCAGTATCCAGTTCAGGATATGTGAATTCAAAGCCATTTTTGCTTAGGTTTTCCGGTAAAACCCGCTGTCCTTCCAATACGAGTATGCTCGTTTCTCCGAGCAAAAGCTGTAATGCGAATGAGGGTACCGGCAACCAATGCGGTCGTTTCAGAGTGCGCCCGAGGGCTTTGCCGAAATCTCTCATAGCCATCGGCTGCGGTGCCGTGAAGTTTACGGCGCCTTTCATGTTTTCGTTACTAATGCAAAATAAAATCGCCCGAATAACATCGTGTAAATGAATCCACGATAAAATTTGCTTGCCGCTGCCGATTGTTCCGCCGGCAAATAATCGATAAGGCAGCACCATTCGTGGAAGTGCTCCGCCATTTTGGCCTAATATGACTCCAAAGCGCATATAAATCGTCCGGAGACCTGTGTTTTCAAATTCTTGTGCTGTTTTCTCCCATTCATCAGTCACGGCAGATAAGAAGTCAGACGGATGTTTAATGGAGCGTTCAGTGAATGTTTCAGTTCGTGATGTACCATAATAACCGATGGCGCTGGCATTTAAGACAAGCTGTGGTTTCTTTTCATAGGAAGAAATGATGCGTATTAGTTCTTTAGTAGAGGAGAGCCGACTGTTTAAAAGTGATTTTTTTCTTTTTGCTGTCCAGCGCCCGCTGCTGAGAGATTCTCCTGCTAAATTGATGAATACATCTATATCTTGAAGGTGTTTCTCCGGTTGATCGCCTTCGTTTAACCATTGTACATATTGCACGCCTTGTGTTTTCAGTAAGGAGTAAGGATGGCGGGTAAGAATCAAGACTTCGTGCTGCTGTCGGATCAGTTCTTCTGTTAATGCGTTGCCTACAAATCCGCTTCCGCCGGCAATAACTATTTTCATTAGCTTGAACCTCCTTTACTTTCCATTATAGAGTAAAGATCAGAAAATTGAGAAAGGCAAAGTTTTTTTTCTTATGCTAAAGTTAGAATAGAGGTGATCGTTTGTGACTGTTATTACAAAAATCACAGTTGGAAAAAAGAATAAAAGCCGCTATAACATTTTCATCGACCAAGGCAATGGTGAAGAGTATGGTTTTAGCGTCAGCGAGGAAGTGCTTATTAAGCTCGATTTAAAGAAGGGGCAGGTCATCGACCAAATGGATGCGATGGAAATCGCCTATCAGGAGGACATTCAGAAAGGCTTTAACACGGCATTGAATTTTTTATCCTTTCGAATGAGATCAGAGTATGAAGTAAAGTCACACTTGCAGGAAAAAGACTACGGAAATGATATCATTAAGGAAGTGATACATAAGTTGTATCAGTTAAATTATTTAAATGATGAAGAGTTCGCTATGGCGTTTGTTTCAACGAAAATAAATGGGGCAGATAAAGGTCCGGTTGTCATTGCTCAGGAATTGAAACTGAAGGGAATAGAGGAAAGTCTCATTCAAAAAGCACTTTTGCAATATACAGATGACAAGCAGCTTGCTCATGCGATTAAGCTTGCTGCAAAAATGGCCAGCACATCAAAAAAACAATCGGCTATTGAAATGAAACGAAAAGCCGAGCAGACACTTATTAGAAAAGGGTATCCATCCTTTATAATAGAGGAAGCATTGCGCGAGGTTGATTTTTCGCAGGAAGAAGAAGCGGAATGGGAATCTTTGCGAATTCATGGAGATAAAGCGGCTCGCAGATATAGTAAGTATGAAGGGTATGAGTTCAAGCAAAAAGTGAAAAGCGCTCTTTATCGTAAAGGCTTTCCGCTCGAGCTGATTGAAAGATATTTAGAAGAAATTCAACAAGAGATAGGGGAATGAATCATGCAGGATAAGCGTTATAGCACAATGTCTGTTTATGAGCTTCAGCAGGAGCTGGGAGTGCTTCACGAGCAAGCTAGAAAGGCTGAGCAAATGGGGATGGTTAATGAATTTGCAGTATTGGAAAGAAAGGCGATTGTTATAAGAGCCTACTTGCTGAATCCAGATGATTTCAAGCCAGGTGAAATTTACTCGATTAAAGGTGATCCGGGCACATACTTTAAAGTGGATTATTTGAACGGTATTTTCGCTTGGGGATACCGTCTGAACGGTGACAAGGAAGAGGAAGGTTTGCCGATTTCAATGCTGGAAGAACTGCCGAAAGAAGAGCAGGAATAGAATGTTCAGGAAGAGAAACCTCTTCCTGAACAAAGCATTCTTACTCTTCTGTGTTGCGATGGGAGGATGCTTGCATTCTTTCTTGAGGGTGGGTATTAATGGATCCATCTGCTCTGGTGGATGCATATTGTGCCTTTGCCCTCGCTTTGTCGCCGTCAAAACGGTTACCAATCGGGAAGTTCTTTGCCTTGTTACGCATAGTCGAGGAGTCCTCCTTAGAATGACAAGGTAGAAGAAATGGTTTGTACGCAATTTAACTTGCGTAAGTATAGTATGGTTGTTTCATGCGGAATTATGCAAAGAAGAGGGAGTGTATGCTATGGCATATACTCCCTCTTTGCGTTGTTTAATAAATTTAGAAAATGTATAGGTTTGTATAGTTGAAAAGAGTGAATTGACGTCTAGCTCCAGCGCCCAGCACCTAGTGAACTTCGGCAACCTCCCTACGAT
>JBJFHH010000015.1:0-5848 GCA_051893475.1 Bacillus sp. (in: firmicutes)
TAGCCATTCTGTCCATTAGCAGAACCGGACGTTTTATGTTTAGGCTTATTCTTCCCTTTTTGCTTCGTGCCGCCATCTTTTTTCGCTTTCTTAGACATCGTTTCCAATCATCCTTTCCTTCTATGTTACCATGCATCTTCTGCACACACATAGTATCGGAAAGCTTGGGCTAAAGTATGTTGTCAAAAAAAGCTAATCCTTTCTGCTTCCCATGGCGTTTATTTCGCCGCCGAGAATGATGACAAAGGCAAGCATATAAAACCAGAGCATCAATATAATGATGCCTCCCAGGCTTCCGTAAGTATTGCTGTAATTCCCAAAATTATTTACATAATACGAGAAGCCCAACGAACTGATTGTCCATCCGACCGTCGCAAAAAAAGCACCTGGTAAAACAAGACGTCGTTTCAGTTTCACATTTGGAAACACACGATATAAAATTAAAAACATAATAAATAACACAAGTGTACTTAATATCCAACGAATGGCATCCCAAATCTCCAAAAAGGCCTGATCAATGCCGATATGGGAAAAAATATAAATTGCGATTTGCCCACCGAATACCGGCAGCAGCAAAGCGAGCAAAAATACGAAAATCATGCCGATTGTCAGCGCCATGGAAATTAGCCGGGTAAAAAAGTATTTTCTTGTATCGACAATATCATATGCCACATTAAATGCTTTCGTAATTCCATTCAAAGCATTTGATGCTGTCCAAAGCGTTCCGATAATACCGACAGAGAGCAAAGTGCTGTTACTTGTCATAATGCGGTCCAGCTGAGATGTAATAATAGCCATTGACTCCTCGGGAACATATTCACTCAAATAGGTAATGATATAATCCTCAGTTATAGGAAGGTACGGAACAAGTGTGAACAAGAAAATTAAGAGCGGAAAAACAGATAATAAAAAGAAAAAGGCCAATTGAGCAGCCATCCCCGAAACATCATGTTCCATTGTTCGTTTAAAAAGCATTTTTCCAAAAATCATGCTTTTATTTACATTTATCCTATTCAATGCAACACCCCACCGAATATAGAATCTGTTTAGTCCTGTTCATGATTAACAGAACCGGCTACAGCCTCCTTCGTTTCCATAACAACTGCAGCCAATTGAGGCGGAATATCCTTCAAGATTTCTACTTGATTCGCAATAACAGACACATCTTCCGTTACACTTTCAATCGTAGCTCTTACTTTGTCCGAGGTTTCCTTAATTTTATCCGTGATGATTTCCGGATTTTCAATTACATTATAAGCAGATTTTGCCCCCTTTTTAGCGCATGCAACAGTTGCCTCCCTCGTTTGACGGTCAAGCATGCTGATTGCAGCACCCGCAAGCGCCCCTATAAGAATCCCTTTCCATAGTTTGCTTTTACTAGTCGTAGTATATGTCTGCTCCTCTTGATTCATGTTATCTGCCCCTTTCTAATTCAAATCGTGATCCTCTTTGATTTTCTTCAAAAGCTGCTCACAGCCGTTTTTCACAAGATCATGCACTTCTTCAAAATTCCCCGTAAAATATGGATCCGGAACATTTTTGATTGCTGTATCAGGAACTAGATCAAGCAAGCGTACGATAACGGCGTCGCTGTCTCCGATTTGAAAACTCTTCATATTTTTCATGTTGCTTTCATCCATGCCGACAATATAATGAAACGTCTCAAAGTCAGAAGACTGCATTTGACGCGCTTTCATTCCTTCATAGCTAATCCCTTTTTCGTCAAGCAAATTACGAGTACCTTGATGCGGTGGATGCCCAATATGCCAATCTCCTGTACCGGCAGAGTCAATTATGATTTTATCTTCCAGCTTTTCTTTTTTGACTAAATCACGAAACAATGCCTCTGCCATCGGTGAACGACATATATTTCCGAGACAAACGAATAAAACATGTATCAAATTATCCACTCTCCTACTGATGTGTATTCCATACTTACATATTAGTATACTTCTTCTTATTTTTCCTTTATTTTTTCATGCTATGAAAAATTTCATAAGTATGTATAGCAGTTCGTTGACAATAAAGTATAAGTATGAAAATATGAAAGGAATGATAGGGAGAAAGGAAGAATATAATGGATTTAACTCAAAACACGGCAGAAAACGTGGAGTATATGGTAGAGAAGATTAAAGAAAAACTACGCATGATGAATATTGGAGCTGTTAAGTCCACTCATTTCAATAGTGATATGTACGAAGAACTCCATGACTTATACAAAATGGTTATGAAAAAAAACACTTTTAGTCCAAGTGAAATGGAAGCAATCGCTGCAGAGCTTGGAAGTTTAAAAAAATAAGTTAACATGAGTTGTCAATATAATATGGCAACTCTTTTTTATTGACTGACAAATGCTGTCGAAAGCTTTTTTTGAACACTTTGTTACAGGATTGTGTATTTTTAGTAAAATTTACTGTATACTGTTATTACTTAGCATCATCTGTTAAGCGCGATCATTCATATCCTTAGGAGGAATAAGAATGACAATTGTCCATATCTTACATTTTTCTATTCCGATTGGAAGCATGCTTGTAATCGGATACTTGCTCGATAAACTCAGCAAGCCGGATCCGAAGCTGCAAGAGAAGTCCAGCTGTGAATCTTAGTTTTCACACAAGTGAGTAACCCTTTAAAGGCTGTTACGACGCCAATTAAAGTTCACCTAATAATTCCCCATTACTTTCCCATAACAATTGTTATGGTTTTTTTATTAGAAAAACCGGCACCGGTCCTTTTCATATTTAAAAGAGACTGCCCTGGAAGATTGTGAAATCCTGGACAGTCTCTTTTTCTTACATATCTAATTGTGTTCTTGGTGCAATTAAAATCTCTACACGCCTGTTATTTGTTCTTCCTTCCGCTGTCTCGTTTGATGCGACCGGTTTAAATTCACCGTATCCCTTCGCACTAAACCATTCCGGATTCAGCTGTTCATTTTCCAGCAGTATTTTCATGAAGTTAACAGCCCGCATCACACTTAAATCCCAGTTGGACGCAAATCTGGCATTTGAAATTGGTATATTGTCTGTATGTCCGCTTACAATAATGCTTCTCGGCGGGTCCATCACAATCAAGTCAGAAATTTCTCTTGCGATATGCAAATCCACCGACCGAATATCCGCACTGCCTGATTCGAATAAGACATTATCTCGAATGACAACAAGCAAGCCTTCGCCTGTTAAAGTTGTATCCAGCACTTCATTCAAATCGCTTTCTTCAATATATTGATTCACTCTTTCCTGAAGTTCGGAAAGTTCCTGTTGATCCATTTCATTTAATTTACCGTTACCTGCTTCTGTATCAACAAGCGCTCCTTCATTATTTTTTGACGGCTCGGATGAACCGTCAATCGGTACGGTAAATTCCAATACGCCCGTACCGCCAGCAAAAATATCATTAAATGATTTCGATAGCTTTTGAAATTTTGTGGCATCCACAGAACTGATAGCAAATAATACGATAAACAAAGCCAGTAATAGCGTTAAAATATCCGCATACGGGAGTAGCCATGATTCGTTAACATGCTCTTCATGGCGCTTCTTTCTCCTGCGCTTAGCCATCTTGCCTCACATCACCTTCCAGCCATTTTTTGCGTTCTTCAGCCGGCAAATAAGATGTTAGCTTTTGTTCGATTGTTCGTGGTGCTTCCCCTTCAAGGATTGATAATACACCTTCAATCATCATCGTTTTTATTTTTACTTCTTGAACTGATTTGCGCTTTAATTTATTGGCGAATGGATGCCATAATACATAGCCGGTGAAAATCCCTATTAAAGTGGCGACGAACGCTGCCGAAATCGCCATACTCAATTCATCTGTATCTGTCATATTGGATAGGGCTGCAATTAATCCAACAACAGCGCCCAATACACCTAATGTCGGCGCATATGTACCAGCTTGCGTGAAAATAGCCGAACCTGTCTGATGACGCTCCTCCATCGCATCTATTTCCTCGCTTAAAATGTCTCTTATATAATCCGCACTTTGTCCTTCAACAGCCAAGCTCAATCCGTTTCGCAAAAATGGATCTTCGACTCTTTCAGAAACACCTTCAAGAGCCAGCAAACCCTCCTTGCGGGCAATTACAGCCCAGTCAGAAAAAGTTTTGATCAACTCTTCCGGAGCCACTTCATTTTTTTCCTTAAAAATAATTTTAAATAACTTTGGTATTCTCTTAATTTCATCAGCAGGAAATGCAATTAAAACAGTCGCAATAGTCCCGAGAATAATAATAAGAATAGCCGCTGGATTTATTAATGCTGTCAAGCTGACACCTTTTAACACCATCCCTGTTCCTATTGCAATAACTCCAAGTATTACACCAATGATTGATGTCTTATCCATGAAAACTCACCCGACTTTACAATATTCTTTCTATCTATCATATCGGTACGAATTTTGAAAAAATGAGCGTTTTTCATAGATTTCATAAGAATATTTTATATTTAATACTTTTGACATATGTATAACCCTTCGACATCATCCGATTATTTCTTTTAATGTCATTTTTTGTAATATTACTGTAATAAAAATTAATAGCACTGTAACCGTAGAGCTCGAATTTTCTGATATATTAAACACATCGAAAAAATAACGAACGCAAATCAGCGGAGGATTAAATATGAAGAAAATAATCATTTCATCGATTTTAAGTTTGACGATACTTTTTGGCTTTATAGCACCAGCAAACACAGAGGCTTCAACTAAACCAATATCGACTGCTGACAACATTATACTCGAAGGAAGCAAATACATAGGTACAAAATACAGATATGGCGGAATATCGCCAAGCGGGTTCGACTGCTCAGGTTTTGTCGTATATACATATAAGCAGATTACAGGAAAAACATTACCTCGTACATCAGCAGCAATTTATAAGTCTGGAACTGCTGTTAAGAAAAATCAGCTTCAAAAAGGAGATATTCTAGTTTTCAACACTAGCGGCCGCGGAGCTTCACACGTTGCCATTTATATCGGAAACAATAAATTTCTCCACGCTTCTTCATCAAAAGGAGTAAGAATTGATTCTTTATCTAACTCCTATTGGGGACCGAAATATATGGGAGCTAAACGCTACCTGTAAAATAGAAGATTGCCGTAAAAGATTCTCCATAATCTTTTGCGGCATTTTTTTGTATTCTACCCCAACAAAATAATTCTTCCAACACACTTCTGTTTCCATCTCTTTTTATAGTACAGTTCATAAAAAACAAATAGTACAGTTTCAAATAAACCGTTTACATTCCATTCAATAACTTTCTCTAATCAATAACATTTTTCTATTGTTTAAATAGTAAATTATAGAAATAACCAAGGGTATACCTCGAAAATATATTATTTTGATATAACTTTTCACAAATCGTTCACAATAAAACGCTAAAAAACGCTTCCATGTGTAGTATTCTTTGTATATAATCTGTTATATAGTTAAAAACAATACTGTATCAAACGATTATAAATAATATAAAACACTGAAGGGTGGAATACTAAATGCAACAATGGAGAGGCTTCCAAACAGGCATTTGGAACAAAGAAATCGATGTACGTGATTTCATTATCAAAAATATCACAGTTTACGATCAAGATGATTCTTTCCTAGAAGGACCAACTGAAGCAACTACAAAGCTTTGGGCGCAAGTAATGGATTTAAACAAACAAGAACGTGAAGCTGGCGGCGTTTTAGATTTAGATTCTAAAGTTGTTTCAACTATCACTTCTCACGCTCCTGGATACTTGAACAAAGATCTTGAACAAGTTGTTGGTTTCCAAACTGACGCTCCATTCAAACGTTCATTACAACCATTCGGTGGTATCCGTATGGCTGAACAAGCTGCTGAATCTTACGGTT
>JBJFHH010000016.1:0-5837 GCA_051893475.1 Bacillus sp. (in: firmicutes)
CTTGTATCGGATTCATAAACTTTCACCAAAGGAGAAACATCCACTTTCGCTATTTCCCTTACTTGTTGATCCATATCCTTCGCATCATCTATTCTATATTCGTTCATATTTATATAAAGGTCTTCGTATTCACAAACATCATACGTCACAGCGATATAATATTTTTTCATAACTTCATCCCCTATTTTTGTTTTTTCAAAACTAAGTGATTTTATTACCTTCAGACTAATGTATACACACATCTTATACAACAATCTTGCTTCAGTCGTTGAATCACGCAAAAAAGACCTCCCACAATCGTGAAAAGTCTTTTCCCATCCTAAATAAAAACACAGCTACAACAATAACTCATTTGGCGCAATTTGCTTCGCTTTTGTAATCATTGCCGCAATTTCTTCCGGCGTCTCCACAGCTCCTTTTCTGATCCACAATAATATGATCGACAGGATGCCCGACAATAGAATTTCTTGTGCATAATCAGGCGGCAGATTCCCCATCTGGAAAGAAAGATTTTCCGAACGGCTGATTTGCTTTTGGATGGTCTCCCTAATAAGCTGCTTTAGCCTTTCTGTCGTTTTGGAATTCCCGCCGATATTCATTAAAGCACTCACAAAAGCGAAATCATTTCGCACATATTTCAAGGCCTCTAAAATGGCTTCGTAAGGAATAATCTCAATAGGATCTTCCGCGATACCTTTATCGTATTTCTCGAAAATAACCTCAAGATCCAGTAATACATCCGTCTCCAACTGCTCCAGAAGATCAATTTTATCGACATAATGCAAATAAAAAGTGCCGCGATTAATCTTTGCTTTTCTGGCGATGTCACTGATCGTCAGGCTCTCCATTCCCTTTTCATTCACCAATTCCACAAATGCATTCTTAATTTTAAGTTTTGTTAGCGTCTCGCGCTTCTCTGCCATTTTCTGCTTCCCTTCTTAAATCAACACTTTTTACTATTTTGTTCGTTGATTTACCATCATCCCTGCTCTACGATAATTATATATAGCAATCAACAAGTTGTCTATTTAAGGAGGTAGATAAGATGGCATACATCGAAATGATTGATAGCTATAAAAGATACCATATGGGAGATACCGTTGTGTGTGCCAATAACGGTGTAAGTTTCTCAATCGAAAAAGGAGAGCTTGTCGTCATCTTGGGATCATCAGGTGCCGGAAAGTCGACGGTTCTGAATATTTTAGGAGGGATGGACACAAACGATGACGGTCATGTGATCATAGATGGAGAAGAGATTTCGAATTATACATCTAAGCAGCTGACTGCTTATCGCCGCAATGATGTCGGTTTTGTCTTTCAATTTTACAATCTCGTTTCCAATCTGACAGCCAAAGAAAATGTAGAGCTGGCTTCTGAAATTGTAGAAAATGCGCTGGATCCGGAACAGGTTTTAAAGGACGTAGGCTTAGAGAAACGCATCAACAACTTCCCTGCTCAGCTTTCCGGAGGAGAACAACAACGAGTGGCGATTGCCCGGGCTGTTGCAAAAAATCCGAAAATCCTTTTATGCGACGAGCCAACAGGCGCTTTGGATTACAATACAGGGAAACAAGTTTTGCAGATTCTCCAGGATATGAGCCGGGTAAATGGAGCCACTGTCATCATCGTGACCCATAACGCGGCGATTGCGCCAATTGCTGATCGAGTCATTCATATGCACGACGCAAAAGTTAAGAATATTTCCATTAATCTTCATCCCCGAAATATTGCGGATATTGAATGGTAAGTGAGCAAACATGAAAAAAAGAATACTTTGGAAAGATATCTATCATTCTATAACTGGTTCACGGGGAAGATTTTTAGCGATTTTCTGTTTAATGCTTTTAGGCGTATTTGCCTTTGTCGGACTGAAGGTCACGGGTCCGGATATGCGATCCACAGCGGAGAACTTTTTTTCCGAAAATCATTTAGCCGATCTTTCAATCGTTTCTACATACGGCTTAGATGAGAGCGATCAGCAACTAATTGAATCGGCAAATCAGCTTGATACGGCGGAATACGGTTATTTGAAAGATGTTGTGATAAAAGATACAAATGAAAGTATCCGTATCTTTTCAGCTCCTGACAGCTTATCTCAGTATGAAATCGTCGATGGTAATATGCCGAAGAACGATGATGAAATCGCCTTGGATTATTTATATGAAGGCGATTATGAAATCGGCGATACCATCACATTTACCGAGGAAGAAGATGCAGAAGGAAATACCGTTTTAAAACAGCATCGTTTTACGATTGTCGGTTTTGTCAAATCAAGTGAGCTGGTGGATAAGAACACCATTGGACAAACGACCGTCGGCACTGGCGAGCTGAATGGCTATGCTGTCGTCATGGAAAGTGTGTTTGATTCGGATGTGTACATGATTGCCCGCCTTTCATTCTCAGACACGAAAGGTTTGGATGCCTATAGTGATGAATACAATGAATTGGCGCAGGAGCATAAAGATGACCTGAAAGAAATTTTTCAAAATCAGCCTGAACAGCGACTAGCGACTATTAAAGAAGAAAAGCAAGCTGAAATTGATGACGGCTGGGCTGAAATCAACGAAGCTAAGCAGCAAATAGCAGATGCTCAATCAGAGCTTGATGATGCCAAACAACAAATCGAGGATGCTAAAGCTGAAGTGGCCGAGAATGAAGAGAAGCTTCAGACAGAAACAGCGAATGCCCAAAACCTAATTGATGAAGGTGAGCAACAGCTGAATGACGCACAAGCATCGATTTCTGCGGCTGAAAATCAATTGAAAGCGGCAGAACAGCAACTAGCTGACGGACAAGCAACATTAGATGAAAAATGGGATCAATTACAATCCGCCAAAGCTCAGTTAGATGACGCAAAACAGTTGTTGGATGCAACTAACAGCCAATTAGCGAGTGCGGCACAAGCTATTCTCGACGGAAAAACAGAGCTTGAGAGCGCCCGTCAGCAAATTGCCAAGAATGAGCAATCATTAGCTGCGGCACAAAATGAAATCGATGAAAACCAACAGGATTTGGATGCAAGCAAAGCGATTTTAGCGGAGAAACAAGCTGAAATTAATGCGCAGCAGGCATCGCTTAATGAAAAGATAGCAGAAGCTGAGCAGGCTCAGAATGAAATTGACAGTCAACAAGCTGCATTAAATGCCAATAAAACAGAATTGGCGAATGGCAAAGCAAGCTATGAAGAGGGCATTTCCCAGCTTGAAACCGGCATCTCGTCCGGTCAGGAACAGCTTGCCGCACTGCAAGGTCAGCAAGCTTCTTTAAAGGAAGCCATCCTTCAGCTGGAGGCTGCGAAAGCGGAAGCTGAACAAGAGAAAGATTCTGCCAAAGCAGAGGAAATCCAAGCAGAAATAGATAGGCTGAATGCTCAGCTTGACCAAGTCACTGCAGGCATCGCAAGTGCCCAACAAAGCATTTCAGAGGCCGAAAACAAATTAGCTGCGACTCAAGGTGAGTATGAAGCATTTATGGCGGATACTTACACACCTGGAATGTCTAAGATTGAAGCTGGTCAAGCAGAACTTGACGAAGCACAAGCACAAGTGAATGCCGGCAATCAACAGATCGCAGAGGGTCAGGCGAAAATCGATGAAGCGCAAGCTCAGGTCAACGCCGGCAGCCAGCAAATTGCTGAGGGCCAGGCGAAAATTGATGAAGCGCAAGCTCAAGTCGATGCCGGCAATCAGCAATTAAGCGAAGCCAAAATAACACTTGCTCAGCAGCAATCAATCTTAGCTACGAAAGAAAAACAGTATGAAGATGGTGTGGAAGCCTATAATCAGGGCGTTTCCACATACAATGCAAACCTTCAGACTTACTATTCCGGTTTAGCGCAGTGGACGGAAGGAGTCGAATCGCTTAACCGAAATTCAGCTGAATATGAAAGCAAGGTCGGACAATTAGCCCAAGCGAAAGCCGAGCTCGCTGACAAACAAAATGAATTAGCCGAGGCGAAAAGCGAATTAGCGCAAAAACAAGCCGAAGCAAATCAGCAAATCGATGAAGCGAACGAACAAATTTCCTTAAAAGAGAACGAGTACAATGAAAAACTAGAGGAATTTGAAAACGAAAAAAGCGACGCGGAAGCGGAAATTGCTGAAAATGAGCAAGAATTGCAGGAAGCAGAAGAAGCATTGAATGATTTAGCATTACCTGTTTATACAGTGAGCGACCGCAGAGATAATGACGGATACAAAACTTATTTGGATAACTCACAGCGTATAGATATTTTATCTAATGTGTTCCCTGTTTTCTTATTTGCGATTGCCGCCTTAGTAAGCTTGACCACAATGACACGATTTGTGGAAGAGGAACGCATCAATATGGGAACACTTAAGGGACTGGGCTACAGCAATAGAGATATTTATAAGAAATTCATTGTCTATGGATTAGTCTCGAGCACGCTCGGTTCAGCTGCAGGTGCCATAATCGGACATACGCTATTGCCTGTGATTATATTCAATGCGTATGCAGCGACAGCAACTTTTTCACATGTTGAACTGCATTTTTATCCGCTATACACAATCGCAGCCTTCGCGATTGCGATTTTATGTACTGTGTTATCGGCCTATTTAGTTGCTGCGAAAGAATTGCGGGAACAGCCGGCTAGTTTATTATTGCCTAAGCCTCCTAAAGTCAGCTCCGGAATTTTGTTGGAGAGAATAAAGCCGATTTGGAACCGAATGAGTTTTACCTATAAAGTGACAGCCAGAAACCTTTTCCGTTATAAGAAAAGAATGTTCATGACCATCTTCGGAGTTGCGGGCTGCACAGCCTTGCTCATTACAGGTTTCGGACTTAAAAACTCTTTATCAGGCATTGTCGATAAACAGTTCGAGCATTTGATCAAGTATGATTTGATCGTTGTCAACAATGATCATCTTGATGACAGCGAGACGATGGAGCTGGATAATCAACTGAATGATGAAGGTATTAAGCAGACAACAGATGTCCGTTTCGAAAACCTGACAGTTGTCGCAGGCGATAATAACGATACCCAATCTATTAATCTTTTAGTACCTGAAGATGAAACAAACTTTAAAGACTTTGTGCATCTCCAAAATCGCGAGTCAGGTCAAAAGATAGAGTTGAAAAATGATGGCGTTGTGATTACAGAGCGATTAGCCGATGTATTAGATGCCTCAATTGGCGATACGATTGAATTAACCGACAGTGACGACCAAATAAGAGAAATGCAAGTTACCGGCATTACTGAAATGTACATGGGGCATTATGCATTCATGAACAAAACAGAATATGAGGACATTTTCGGAAAAAGCTTCTCATCCAATGCCTCATTAGTCACTTTAAAGGACCATTCCGTATCAAACATCGAAAAGAATGCAGCTGATTTCATCAGTTTGAGCGCTGTAAAAGGCGTACAGCAAAACATTCAGTTGAGCACATCGATCAATGCGATCATGAAGGGATTGGATAAGGTCGTTTTAGTATTAATTATTGCTTCAACCATGCTCGCCGCTGTTGTCATTTATAACTTGACCAACATTAACGTGTCAGAGCGAATCAGAGAATTATCGACGATTAAAGTGCTGGGCTTTTACGATAAAGAAGTGACACTGTACATTTATCGGGAAACCATCATATTATCGATTTTAGGTATCTTGGTCGGATACGTGATAGGATACTTCATGCACGCCTTCATTATCCATTCCTTGCCGCCTGAAGATTCAATGTTCAGCCCGGATTTATGGCTCAGCAACTTCGGCTTATCTGCCGGCATCACCTTACTGATCACCTTCGCCATTATGATCGTGATGCATTACAAAATGAAACATGTAAACATGCTCGACGCCTTAAAATCTGTGGAATAATAA
>JBJFHH010000017.1:0-5803 GCA_051893475.1 Bacillus sp. (in: firmicutes)
TGGTCGGTCCTCACATTCCTGTATTCGGAATCATCGATTTATCATTCGTCAATAGCTATGAAATTATTGAGTTTCTCGGCAGAATTGGTGTTTTATTTTTATTGTTCTACTTGGGCTTGGAATTTTCGGTAAAAAAGCTTGAACGATCCGGGAAAAACATTGTCGTCGGAGGAAGCATCTACATCGCCATCAACTTCAGTTTAGGGTTGCTTTACGGTATTGTTAACGGCTTTCCGCTTGAAGAAACATTAATTATCGCCGGAATTATTACGTTCTCGTCAAGTGCCATTGTTGCAAAGGTGCTGGTCGATTTGAAAAGAACAGGGAACAAGGAAACAGAGCTTATTCTTGGTATCATTATGTTTGAGGATATTGTTCTCGCTGTCTACTTGTCGATTGTATCGGGTATGATCCTTGGCGGTTCATCCTCTTGGTACGAGACGTTAATTTCTATCGGTATATCACTTGGATATATTTTATTATTCTTTGTGATTGCCAGAAAAGCTACTCCATTCTTAAACAAACTATTAAATATAACTTCAAATGAAATTTTTATCCTCGTTATTTTTGCGGCTTTATTTTTCATAGCCGGCTTTTCTGAGACGATTCACGTTGCTGAAGCAATCGGTGCGTTATTAATCGGTCTAGTTTTCTCAGAAACGGAACATAGTGAACGAATTGAGCATCTCGTTGTACCATTCAGAGACTTTTTCGGGGCAATTTTCTTCTTCAGCTTCGGTTTAAGCATTGACCCGAGTACATTAGGCGACGCCGTTTGGTTAGTATTAGGCGCTGTAATTATCACAATAGTAGGTAACTTCGTAGCTGGTTTAATTGCTGGCCGCAGAGCGAAGTTGTCGTATAAGGCGTCATCAAATATCGGCCTGACGATCGTGTCGCGCGGTGAGTTTTCAATCATCCTGGCTAACTTGGCGGTTATGGGAAGCTTAATGGACGTCATTAAACCATTTGCTGCTTTGTATGTATTGATATTAGCGATTCTTGGTCCATTTTTGACAAAGGAATCGAAACGGATTTATCTCTTCCTTGATAAAATTTTCAAATGGAGCGCAAAGGAAGAAAAGAAAAAACTTCTTGTCAAACAAATGAAGCAGCAGGAACAAAATCATTCCAGTTAATTGTTTGTGAAAAAATCCAGTTGGCGAAAGCGCCGGCTGGATTTTTTCATTCTAGTTGCACTTGTGAAGAAATATAATGGAGGACAAACATACTCGTAAAGGGGAAGCGGGATGGCTATATTTTTGACGTATTTAGTACTGGGGTTTTCCTTGGCGCTGCCTGTCGGTCCGATTACGGTCGAGATGATGAAGCAAGGCTTGAAGAATGGATTTGGGCACGGCTGGTCGGTAGGACTGGGTGGCATGACGGTTGATTTGCTGCTGATTATGCTCATTTATTTCGGCTTTTCGACGATTTTATCAGAGCCGGCAATTAAAGTGGCAATGTGGCTGATTGGTGCGATTTTTCTATTATTGATTGCCATCGACAGCATCCGCAATGCCAATAAGAATATTACGATTGGTGATGAGAAAACGATGAAATCGAAGCGCTCGTCATATGTGAACGGTTTTATGGTCGGCATTTCGCCGGGCAATATTTTATTTTGGATTGGCATATTCGGTACGGTGCTGGCCAATTCGATTCAGGGTTCGGAGTCAAGCTTTCTCGTTGTTGCAGGCGGAATTTTAAGCGGCATTCTCATTCATGATATCGGCTTGCTGACAATCGTAGCAATTTCGCGAAAGTTCATGAGCCGGTTGTTCATTAAAAGAATATCATTCGGAGCCGGCATTGTTTTACTTGGGTTCGCTGTTTATTTTGCTTTGGAATTTGTTGATGGGTTGCTTGAGATAATATATTAATATAAAATTATTTTATATCTGTTTATCAAGTTGTTTTATTCAATTTACTGTAATTGTTTGAAGAATTTTCTCTTTCTTTTCTATAACTATTAAAGGTTTGTTAAAAGTTTGTTCATATTTAACTTCTACAATATTAAGTAACGAGAAGCTTATTCGTAAGTTACAAGGAGGAGTTAAGCGTGAACGAGAAAAAAGACTTTAATGAGATTCCGGAACAGGATTTAAATAATAAACAAAACGAAGTAGAAAAGAATGATAGAGGGGAAGTTTTATCGCAGGAGGGAACTTCGTCAGATGTTGACATGAAAGTGGAAGCAGGCACTCAATCTGAAAATGAGCAGCCGGCAGATCCTCATGTTGAATGTAAACAATCTGTAGAAGAGGCAACAGCACAACCGTCTCCTGACGATAATGCAGCGGAAACGAAAGAAAGCCCTTCAGAATCAGCTGAGATGGCAGAATCTGCAGTGCAAAATGATGAACAGCATGTGAATAAACGATTTACAAGCAGCCAAAAGATTAGCAGTGAGAAGAAAAAGGTATGGAGCAGCTGGGCGAAAACAATATCAGCTGGGGTTATCGGTTCAGTGCTGACATTATCTATTATTCCTTTTACAAATTATTCAGATCTGTTTGATTCAGAAACAAGTTCCCAACAATCTCAGCAAAGCAGTTCAGGGACGAGTCTTGAAGAAGCGAATTCATCTGGTTCTGTACAGGTTGAAGCAACAGCGGCAAGCAACTCATCCATTGCAGATATGGTTGAAGAAGCTGCGCCGGCAATTGTTGGTGTCGTGAATGTACAAAAACAAACGAGCAGCTACTATTCACCTTTTGAGCAGCAATCAGAAACAGATGAAAGTGTGGAAAGTGGTTCAGGATCAGGTGTTATTTTCAAAAAGGACAGCGATTATGCCTATATCGTAACGAACTATCATGTTATTGAAGGTGCTGATGAAATTGAAGTTTCATTGGACAGTGGTGACCGTACGACTGCACAATTAGTCGGCGGCGATGCATTGAGTGACTTGGCAGTATTGAAAATTGAATCAAGCTATGCATCTTCTGTTTTAAGCTTCGGTGACTCAAGTACATTGCGTGCCGGTGAAGAAGTAATTGCGATCGGAAATCCGCTAGGTCTTGATTTATCAAGAACTGTAACGCAAGGGATTGTCAGCGCAGTTGACCGTACAGTGTCTGTGACAACTTCCGCAGGAGATTGGGACTTGAACGTTATTCAAACAGATGCAGCTATCAACCCTGGTAACAGCGGCGGCGCGTTATTAAATACAGCTGGCCAAGTAGTCGGAATCAACAGCTTAAAAATTTCAGATGACGGAGTGGAAGGCCTTGGTTTTGCCATTCCAAGTAATGATTTAGTACCGATTATCAATGAAATTCTGGAAAAAGGAAGCGTGCAGCGCGTATACCTAGGCGTAGGCTTAATGAGCATTTCAGAAGTGCCGACTATGTACTTGGAGCGCTTAAACATTCTGGTTGAAGAAGGGATTATCATTACAAGTGTCGAATCCGGTTCTGCTGCTGATGACGCAGGATTAGAGGTACAAGACGTAATTGTGAAAATCGATGATCAATCTGTCGCTAATTCAACAGAACTTCGTAAATACTTGTACAGTAATCTGGAAGTGGGAGATCAAGTGACAATCGAGTTTTACAGAAATGGCGAGTTGAATACGGCCACTGTTACGCTTGATAGCAATACAGCTGTAACGACAAACTAAAAAGATTGAGACTAAAATGAAAAAGAATAAAAAGAAAAATAAAACGACCAAATTTCGCTTGAATGCAATATTCTTTACTGTATTTGTGATGTTTACCATCCTTGTTTTAAGACTTGGCTATGTACAAATTGTCAAGGGACAGGAATATAAAGCAGCTAGTGAAGCTACAACAACGACAACTTATACTTGGAATGCCCCGCGCGGCATTATCTATGATCGTGATGGCAATGTTCTGGTCCAAAATGACCCGATTTATACGTTGACATATACGGATTCGGCGGATACGTCTGATATGTCAACGTATGAGATTGCCGAAAAGCTGGCTGAACTTGTCGAAATCGACATTACGGATGTAAAGGATCGTGACAAGAAAGATTATTGGATTATGAAAAACAGCACGGAAGCGCTTGAAAAAGTGACAGACGATGAGCTATCGGAGCTCGAGGACAAAGAGATTTATAAGCTGCAGCTGGAGCGGATTACCGATGATGAAATCAACAGCTTAACAGATGCTGAAATTGAAGTATACAAAATCAAAGCCATTCTTGATTCTAGCTCTGCTTCAGTGAAAAGAATTAAAGAAGGTTTGACGATAGAGGAGTTCGCTCGGGTGAATGAGCATTTGGATACTCTTCCCGGTATTGATGTCAAGCTTGATTCGCAAAGAAGCTATGTATACGATAGTACATTAAGGCAAATCTTTGGTTCCCTCGGGCAAATTCCTGAAGAAAGTGCTGGTGAATACACAGCGGCTGGCTATGATTTGAGCGATTTAGTAGGGAAAAGCTTCCTTGAGCTTCAGTATGAAAGTGTGCTGAGAGGAACGAAGGAAGAGCAAAGTTATACGCAGGATCGTACCGGCAGTGTAACGGATTCGGTTACGACTTCAACGGGGCAAACCGGGAAGGATCTTGTACTGACAATCGACATTGATTTGCAACAGCAGGTCGATGCGATTGTTGAAGAAGAACTTGCTAAGGAATCAACTGCGGAAGCAGCCTATGTCGTGATGATGGATCCGACCACGGGTGAAATTTTGTCTCTGTCTGGAAAAAGAAGAGACGGCGGAAAAATTACAGAAGAAACGTATGGAACGATTTACAATTCGTATGCAATGGGTTCAGCTGTAAAAGGTGCAACTGTGCTGACAGGTTATCAAACAGGCGTTATCAGCCCAGGCGATACATTCGTCGATGCGCCAATCACGATTGGTTCCACAACGAAGAAATCATGGCAAACGATGGGGCTGATTAATGATTTGACAGCTCTAGAGCGTTCATCCAACGTCTACATGTTCCACATTGCCATGAAGATTGCCGGCTATAATTACAGCACAAAATCAGGATTCAGAGATCCGGAAACAGCTTATGAAACGATGCGAAAGTACTTTGCTGAATTCGGACTTGGCGTAGAAACAGGCATCGATTTACCGAGTGAAGGAACAGGCTATAACGGCGGTGTACAAAAGCTCGGTAACCTGATGGACCTTGCGATCGGCCAGTTTGATACGTACACACCGCTTCAGTTAGCGCAGTATGTTTCGACAATTGCAAACGACGGGGTTCGTATGCAGCCGCACTTAATGAAGGAAATTCGCGATCCGAATCATTCAACGGATGAAACGGGAGAAGTGATAGAGGAATTTGAAGCGACTGCTTTAAATACGGTCAGCATGAGCAAGGAATATATTGAACGTGTTCAAGAAGGATTCCATCGTGTTATGACCGGCAGTCAAGGTACAGCAGCCTCAACTTTCAGAAGCGCGAGCTATGACCCGGCCGGTAAAACAGGTACGGCACAGGTATGGAACGGTTCGGGCTACAATTACAATTTAACGCTTGTCGGCTATGCACCATATGACAATCCGGAAGTTGCGATGTCTGTTGTTGTAACCAATGTTGGAAACAGCAGCAGCGTAATCAACAAAAACATCGGAAAGCGCATATTGGATGCCTATTTTGCAGATGATGCAGATCAAGCTGACGATGCAGATGATACAGAAGAATAAAAAATATTTTTGACGCTTGGATTGGAATATCGATCCAAGCGTTTTTCTATTTAATCAGTAATTAATACTTCAACTCTTTTTTTATGTAGACTTTCCAGCAGTTCGTCTTCAGGTTGTTTGTTAGTTATCAATATAATTATTAATTTAGGTGAAACATTGCAAAACATTGC
>JBJFHH010000018.1:0-23581 GCA_051893475.1 Bacillus sp. (in: firmicutes)
TTGCAATCGGGATGTTCAGTAGTATTTCGTACATTTTAATGCTGCTTAATTTTCCGCTACCAGGTTTTCCGGCGTGGCTGAATATTGACTTCAGTGAGGTACCGGCACTTGTAGCAACGATTATTTATGGACCTGTTTCAGGTATAGTCGTTGTCTTAATCAAAAATATTTTGGATTGGTTTATGACAGGAAGCGAGACAGGAGTTCCTATCGGGCATATTGCCAACCTAGTTGCTGCGATATCATATATTTTGCCAACATACTTAATTTATAAGAAGATCAGCTCTAAAAAAGGTTTGATTGTCGGATTAATTGCTTCTACTATTACAATGGCAATTGTGATGTCACTAATGAATTATTATTTCTTGTTACCGGCTTATTCGGTTCTTATGAATTGGGGGACAATGTCGGCTTCTGAAACAAGAGCAATGGTGACTTCTGCAATTCTGCCGTTTAATCTTATAAAAGGTGTCGTTGTAACAGCTGTATTTTTAATGCTGTTCAGCAAATTGCAAGTTTGGATCAACAAAGTTGCACCTGCCAAAGCGTAAACTATAAAAGCGGATAGCCTCAGGCTATCCGCTTTTATTTACACTATAGGAAAGAATATAAATTGGCAACGAGGCGGAAGATTCGACATAGTTGCCAATTTTAAGACTATAGTAGAAGTGCAACTAGACCTTTGCCTGTTTCTGATTAGGCGCAGACAAAGGTAAGTTTTATTTATGAAAAAAAGTGGATATGTTTCATTCCACTTTCTTAAGTTCTGAAAGACTATTCAAATTTAAGTGCGTCTCCATCAAACGGTTCTTCAGAAATCTTGATGGATTCAGTCGGGCAGCCTTCAAGAGCATCCATCATATCATCTTCTAATACTTCAGGAACTTCAACAATTCCTTGGTTATCGTCAAGAATGACGAATGCGATGCCTTCATCGTCGTAATCGTAGATATCTGGTGCTGCAGCGCCGCAAGCTCCGCATGCGATACATGTATCTTTGTCTACAATTGTATACTTAGCCATACTATAACCTCCCCTAATATGATATGTACAATTAATAGATTTTATCCGAACACTAAAACCTATTACTAAATCTTATTGTATATGTCACAGATTAACTTTTCAATAGCTTTACTTAGTTAATCAGTACCTTTATGCAATAATTCGAGATATCTATTGTATACCATTCCTATGAACAAAGTCCAAAATAAATGTTTTACAGCAAAAAGTGATAAATTCTGATAAAATATAATGTAGGAAAATGATGAATGATAAGGTTGGAACGTATATGATTCAATCGTATTTAGAAAGTCTCATTATAGAATGCTTGCTGCGAATAAAAGGTGAACGAACGGTCTATTCGGTATTTCATTTGATTACCGGCAAGAAATCTTCACAAACGATACAGGACGGTCATTTATTTGGATTTGCGCAATATTACCGTACATATACTTCTCTCACACGAGAAGATTATGATCAAACCATTGCGTCTCTTCAGAATAGAGGTTTGCTTATTTTAAAGCAAAGCAACGGTGAATATGAGCTGCAGAGTGGAGCTTCGGAAGCATTGCAGCAATACCGAACCGTGCTTCCTCTTGTAAACCATGTAAATGGCTTGTTGTTTCATGGAAAGGATCAGCAATTTTGGAAGCGATTTTCGCTGATTTTTCAGGTTTTGTCGCAAAATGTACATGGCAATAATAAATACTTTACTGTCCAAAGAGAAAAAGACATACAAGTGTGGGTTAAATCATTTTTATACCGGCAGAAAGATTGGAAATCATTGTCTGTATCACTTTATGCAGAAATTAAAAATGTGTTATCGACAATGCCGGAGATTCACGGGCAGATTTTTCTCCTTAAGCTCTCCGGATATCATCGGGTCGGATACAGTAATGAACAAATTGCAAGAATGCTGGACATGGAAGAGTCCTATGTTCATTATTTGTTCCTCGATGTTCTCCACAAGATGCTGTCGATGGCAGGAACCAATTCTTTGCCGATATTGGCTGCAATCAGCGAATTAAAAGAGAAACCGAATCAACTGCCGTTAACGAGAAGTACTTTGACTACATTGAGCTATTTAAAACGTGGTTATACAATCGAGGAAATTGCTCAGGCGAGAGGGCTAAAGAGCAATACGATTGAAGATCATATTGTTGAAATGGTTTTTCACGGTGAGAATATTGATCTTGCCTCTGTTATCACGAATGAACAAATACAAATGATTTTGGACGCGGCAGAACGAGTGCAGACGAGGCAATTAAGGGTGCTTAAACAAGAGTTGCCTGATTCCGTCAGTTACTTTTTGATTCGTCTGGCATTAGCAAAAGGAGAGACGCTGTCATGACATTGGAGGAAGCGTTGCATCATTATTTTGGTTATCAAACCTTTCGTAATGGCCAAAAAGAAACGATTCAAGCGGTTCTGGAAGGCAAAGATACACTGTCGATGCTGGCTACCGGCACCGGTAAATCAATTTGCTATCAGTTGCCGACTTATTTGCTGAAAAAGCCGGCTGTTATTGTTTCTCCTCTTGTGTCACTTATGCAAGATCAAGTCGAGCAATTGAAGGTCAATGGCGAAAAGAGGGTCATTGCGCTCAATTCCTTTTTATCGGCGCAAGAAAAGAATGAAGTGCTGAAGTCGTTAAGACGGTATGTTTTCATTTTTTTGTCACCGGAAATGTTGGTGCTGCCGCATGTGCTTCGCGAGCTGAGTAAGCTGGATATCGGGTTGTTTGTTGTCGATGAGGCCCATTGCATATCGCAATGGGGCTATGATTTTCGTCCGGATTACATGCAGCTTGGTGAAGTAAGAGCGCAGCTGAACAATCCTGTAACATTAGCGTTAACTGCTACGGCGACTGAAGAAGTGAGAGCTGATATTAAGCGCTGTTTGCATTTAGAAAGCTGTCATGAAGTAATTACAACGGTTGACCGAAGCAATATCGGCTTATTTGTTGAAAAACATGAATCGTATTTGGATAAAGAAGCCCGCCTTATTGAATTGGTGAAAACATTGCAAAAACCGGGTATTATCTATTTTTCGAGTAAGAAAACAGCTGAACATATTCAAACTGTCATGAGACAAAACGGTATAGAAGGTACGGCTGTTTATCATGCCGGATTGGATCAGGAACAGCGGGTTCTCATTCAGCAACAGTTTCTCCAAAATCAATTGCAAATTATTTGCGCAACGAGTGCTTTTGGTATGGGGGTCAATAAAGATAACATTCGTTTTGTTATTCATTTTCATTTGCCGGCAAGCATGGAAGCCTATTTACAGGAAATTGGCAGAGCCGGTCGGGATGGTAAACAAAGTGTCGCCATTTTGCTGTATAGCAATGGTGATGAGGAATTGCCTCAGTTTTTATTGAAAAGCGAATATTTGCATGAAGACCAAATAGAAAGTTTGACGGAAATATTGGCGCAATCGGAGGCCTTAGAAAACAATGGATTGTCTGTGAAGCATATTATTGCAGACAATGCTCAAAAGGTCGGGATTACTGAAACACAGGAAAAGCTGATCAGGTATTTTATGCAGCAAAAGCAATGGTCTTTGAAAAAAAGGCAAGCGCTTTTTATTGAACATCAACGTGAAGCTATGCAGAAAAAACAGCTTAAATGGCAAGCCTTTTATCGTTGGCTTTTTCAAACGAACTGCTATCGCGATGGCATTCGCCGCTATTTTTCCGAGACATTGGGCGACCATCCTTCTCTTTGCTGCAGTAATTGTGATTCCCGTTTGGATGATTGTTATCAAAAGGAACATCTGGTTAGTGAAAATACAACAATGATTGCTCGAATGAACTGGCAGGATGAGCTGGCGAAATTTTTATTACCGGAAGAAGAGATGCACAATGAAAAATAAGCAGGCAGAGTTATTAAAAAATATTTCAGATGAGACGTTGATTTTAAATGTCTGGCTGACGCAGGCGATTGTTGTTTTTGCCGCTTTTCTATTAGGTTTATTCTGGTTTGATGATTGGGCTTCTTTTTGGCGTTTGTTTCAATTTGAGGATCATCGAATTGTGACAATCGGGATTACGGCAGGAATAGGCATTGTTTTGCTTGATCTGTTGATGATGAAAGGGTTGCCTGCTTCTTTCTATGATGACGGAGGCATTAATCAACGGATTTTTCAGAGCATATCTATTCCTCATGTCATTCTTTTATCTTTGGCAGTTGCTGTATGCGAAGAGCTGTTGTTTAGAGGCGTTATCCAAACCAATACGAATTTATGGGTTGCCAGTTTAATTTTCGCACTGGTGCATTATCGTTATTTGTTCAATTTATTTTTATTTTGCAATGTGACTCTTTTAAGTTTTTTCATCGGTTTTATATATGACCAGACAGGAAACTTACTAGTCACAATAACCGCTCACTTTATCATAGATTGTCTTCTAGGCATTTATATGAATACATATCGAAAATATACAGAATTTCAGAAGGAGTGAATGCATATGAAAGAAATCCATAAAGAGAATGAAACAGTAAGTAAAGAAGTGTCAGAAATAGATGGTGAGGAATTCAGCACAGCAAACTTGCCGTCCAGAAAGGAAATTCACGGAAAGAAGAAGCAGAAAACGAAAGTGAAAATTAGATTCCCTTTCATTAAAATGCTAGCTTTATTTTTTGTTATTGTGCTAGGAACAGTATTGGCGATTGCCATGCAAATGACGAAAGAGGGGGAATCAGCCAAGACTTCTACAGAAAAAGAGTCGGAATATGCGGAATCAATTGGAGAAATCAGTGGTTTTGATGATGACGAAGAAGCTGAAACAGAGGTAGTTGCGGAAGAAGAAGCTTCTGAAGAAAATACCGAAGCTGATATGGAAACGGTTGAACAAGAGTCCGCTGCAGCTGAAGAAACAGAGAAAGTGGCTGAAGAAACGGAAGCAGCCACAGCCACTACTGAAATGGCAGGAAGTTCGCAACAAAGTACGGAAGCTGAGGAGCAAACAACGGCTTCACCATCTAAAGATAATGGTGTGATTGAGCATGTTGTTCAACCGAATGAAAATTTGTTCCGAATTGCTTTGAAATATTACTCATCTGCTGATGGTGTGGAAATCATTAAGCAATATAACGGGTTGAGCAGTAATGATATTGTTGTAGGGTCAGTTTTGAAAATTCCGCCAAGATAATTTCATAGATTGACAGTTCTGATAAGAGCCGGTCTTTCATACACTTTTATGGACAAGAGATAGGGGTGAATGAAAATGGATCCGGTTATCGTTCAGCTGGATGATGGATTGACAGATCAGGCGACGAAACGCATGCTGCAAAATGTTGTAGACAGGAAGAGGAAGTTCGAAGTGTTAAAGAAAAAGCATTATTGGACAACAATTGCTACTTTAGCACTGGGCTTCTTCTTCATTGTTTATATTTACTATTTTTACATAATTCCGTATTCTTATTCTTTGTTCGATATGCTGACGAAGTTTATTGAAGATACGAATTCGTTTTTATACTGTGCCGCATCATTAGGAGCATACGGTTATATGCTCATTTTAAAAAGAAAAGTAGATAAGGCTGAGAAGGAATACCATGCTCTTCGCTGTGAAATTGTCGATCGCAGCAAAGATTTATGGAAGCAGGAGACAGCTTGGAAAGTTAGGCATCATATATTCGACATCATGAAAAAAGAATATGATATTAATTTGTATCATGAAAATAAATGAAGCGGGAGCTGCCGGAAAGGCTTGAGAAAAATCCTTTCTGGCAGCTCTTTTGTTTGGCAGGCTTTATTATGCAGTGAAATCTAAAATTATGGTATGCTTATTCGTATATTTGACTATTTTCGTTAAGTAAGGAGTTTCTATGCTGAGTATTATATTGGTGTTCCTTTTACTGATGGTACTGTTGTTGCTATTTATGTGGAAATCGGCTGTAGAAAATAATGTAATCGAGCAGCGTCTTTCATTTCAAAACCTTCCGGAAAGCTTCGGCGAAGTGAAGATATTTTTTATTTCAGATATACACAAACGAAAAGTGGATGATTCGATTATTGATAAAGTAAAGGGTAAAACGGATATTGTGATTATTGGCGGGGATTTGATGGAAAAGGGTGTGTCTTTTTCTCAAGTTGAAGAAAATGTAAGAAAATTAAAAAAACTAGGCCCGGTTTATTTTGTGTGGGGAAATAATGATTATGAAGTCGATTATCATGAGCTTGATGCGCTGTTATTGCGATTGGGGGTCAAAATATTAGATAACACAGCTGTTCTGTTTCAATCGGAAGCGGGTGATAAGCTTTCGTTAATGGGTGTAGATTATATCGAATGGGGAAGAGCTGATCTCGATCAGGCGCTTGCAGATAGTGAAGAGGAATCATTTAAAGTTCTGATTAGTCATTGCCCTCGTATTATGAATCGGGTAAAAAAGGAACATCATATTTCTCTTGTGCTGAGCGGGCATACGCATGGCGGACAAATTCGCCTGTTCGGTTTAGGGAAATACAGCCAAGGAGGCATTTCAAAAAAAGGAAATACGCTCGTGCTAACGAGCAATGGCTACGGAACAAGTCTGGTGCCGCTGCGTTTGGGAGCAAGGTCGGAAACGCATTTAATATATGTAAGTCATGGCGAAAAGAATAAAGTTTTAAGCGAAAGGAACCTGTAACGGTTCTTTTTTTATTTCATATGATACATAAACAAAGGTATGGTCTACGTTTTCATATTAGGAGGCTATGTTGTGAGGCTTGAAAGAGTGGATGATTATACACTGAAAATTTTTTTAACATTTGACGATTTGATTGAAAAAGGTTTATCGGTAACCGATATAACCAAAAGTACTGAAGATGCGCAAAATATCATTCATGAAATGATTGAATGGGCCAGTGAGGAGACAGGTTTCCCGCTGATTGGAGCAATTGAACTAGAGATTTATTCGCAATTTGCACAAGGTCTTGTCATCCTTATTAAAACGAGCGAGGACTGGTTTTCTGATGAGACGGATATGGCAGCATATTTTATGAAAGAGGTCGATAAAAAGAAATTGGTTTATCACTTCGATTGTTTTGAACATGTATTATCGCTCTTTAAAATTATTAAAAATAAGCAGCCTGCTTTTAAAAGTTCCTTGGTTTATTATGAAAATCGCTATTATATCATTCTTGAAGGAATTATAGAAGAAGAGATTGATAATATGGCAGCTATTGTTAGTGAATACGGAGAGGTCAGCCGGATTTCCAATTATCAAATTGAAGAGTACGGTTCGCATCTCATCCGGGGTAATGCCATTGAGAAAGTAAACATTTTTTTCGGGAAGTAAGGCTGTATGGTTCTAAATATATCTGTTTGAAATCAACATTTTGCTGTATCAGAGCTAATTATAAGACATCCTTCAAAGGGGATTTGTTTAGAAAATAAAGTTATATCAGAATATAAATTAAATTGCTTTAATTAAAATGTTACAAGGTGTATACTAATCCTGAATGTAATTATTATCTTACTAATATATGACTTTCTAGGAGGTCCTTACATGGTTGCCGAAACTGGTGCTGAACAAAATAATAAAAAAACAAACGACGTGCTGTCTTCAACACAAACAGTTATTCATAAAGCTTTAGAGAAATTAGGTTATCCGGAAGAAGTATATGAACTGTTGAAAGAGCCGTTACGCATGCTGACTGTGAAAATTCCTGTAAAAATGGATGATGGAAAAGTTAAAGTTTTTACGGGTTATCGCGCCCAGCATAATGATGCGGTGGGACCGACTAAGGGCGGAATCCGTTTTCACCCTGGTGTGACCGAACGCGAAGTTAAAGCGCTTTCTATATGGATGAGTTTAAAATGCGGAATCGTGGATTTACCGTATGGTGGCGGAAAGGGAGGCATTGTTTGCGACCCTCGTAATATGTCCTTCGGTGAATTGGAACGATTGAGCAGAGGCTATGTACGAGCTATCAGCCAAATAGTTGGGCCTACTAAAGATATTCCTGCACCGGATGTCTTTACAAACTCGCAAATCATGGCTTGGATGATGGATGAATACAGCCGAATGGATGAATTTAATTCTCCTGGCTTCATTACAGGGAAGCCTCTTGTACTGGGAGGTTCACATGGTCGTGAATCTGCAACAGCTAAAGGGGTTACGATTTGCATACGTGAAGCAGCCAAGAAAAGGGGCATTGAGATTAAAGGTGCTTCAATTGTTGTTCAAGGATTTGGTAATGCCGGTAGCTTTTTAGCGAAATTTATGCATGATGCGGGAGCAAAGGTAGTAGGTATTTCTGACGCATATGGCGCGCTATATGATCCGAATGGCTTGGATATCGATTATTTGCTGGATCGTCGCGATAGTTTTGGAACAGTAACGAATCTATTTAATAATACATTAACAAATAAAGAACTGCTGGAATTGGAGTGCGATATTTTAGTTCCGGCTGCAATTGAGAACCAAATCACGGCTGAAAATGCTTATGATATAAAAGCGAAAATAGTGGTTGAGGCGGCGAATGGACCGACTACGCTGGAAGCGACACAAATATTGACGGATCGCGGTATTTTGCTGGTGCCGGATGTTTTAGCTTCTTCAGGCGGGGTAACGGTTTCGTATTTTGAGTGGGTTCAAAATAATCAAGGTTATTATTGGAGTGAGGAAGAGGTTGAGGAAAAGCTTGAAAAGATTTTAGTAAAATCTTTTGAGACAATCTATACAACCTCACAAAACAGAAGAGTGGACATGCGATTAGCCGCCTATATGGTCGGTGTTCGAAAAATGGCCGAAGCTTCTCGCTTCCGAGGCTGGATTTAATATAGCCACTTGAAATAAAACTTCTATCCTTACGATAGAAGTTTTATTTATTTATCAATTAGAATGTATGTTTTAATAGAAGCAGAAGCTATGCAGAGTAAATGGATTAGGTAAAGGAGTGCAGCGAACATGATTTCAAAAGAAGCTATTATAGTTGGGGGCGGACCGTGCGGATTAGCGGCTGCGATTGCTCTTCAGGAAAAGGGATTAAAGCCTGTTGTAATTGAGAAGGGGAATGTTGTCAATTCACTATATAATTATCCGACGCATCAAACCTTTTTCAGCTCAAGCGAAAAATTGGAGATTGGCGATGTGGCGTTTATTACAGAAAATCGTAAGCCGGTCAGAAATCAGGCATTAGCTTATTATCGGGAAGTGGTGTTGCGGAAAGATATTCAAGTTCAGGCATTTGAGCGAGTCGAAAAAGTAGAAAAAAACAATTCAGGCTCGTTTATTGTGACTACATCAAAGGCGGTGTATTGCACGCCATTTGTCATCATTGCAACAGGCTATTATGATCAGCCTAATTATATGAACGTTCCGGGGGAAAAACTTTCACATGTTTTCCATTATTTTAAAGAAGCACATCCGTATTTTGATTGCGATGTTACGGTTATCGGCGGTAAAAATTCAAGCGTCGATGCTGCTCTTGAATTGGTCAAGGCAGGTGCGCGAGTAACGGTTCTTTATCGAGGCAAGCACTATTCTTCGAGCGTAAAACCATGGATTCTTCCGGAATTCGATGCGCTTGTCAAAAAAGGCATCGTTCAGATGGAATTTAACGCCGAAATAGAGGCGATTACAGCGGAGAGCGTGGCATACATCGTTGATGGTACATATAAGAAAAACGTGAAAGCAGATTTCGTATTTGCAATGACTGGCTATCATCCGGATCATCCGTTTCTTCAAAAAATCGGTGTAGATATCGATGAGGAATCAGGCCGCCCTGCTTATAATCCGGAAACGATGGAGACGAATGTAGAAGGCTTATTCATTGCCGGAGTGATCGCAGCTGGCAATAATGCGAACGAAATTTTTATCGAAAACGGCCGATTTCATGGCGGATTAATTGCTGATTACATTGAAACGAAGATTAATCGGGAAAATTAATCGCAAGCTGACAGAGAAGAAATCTCCAAAGTCAGCATCAAGACTTTGGAGACAGCTCTAAAATTTTGTTTAATGCCAAAGCAATTTATTGTATGATAGTGAACGATGAGGTGAGAAGACGAATGAAAAAAGTTACATTAATTACGACTGGCGGTACAATTGCCAGTAAAGAAATAAAAGACGGCCTATTGGACTCGGGCGCTATCAGCGGCTCAGAGCTGGCTTCACTGTGTGAGCTTCCTGCAGGCTATGAATTGAAAATTATTGATATTATGCAGCGTCCATCGATGCATATCGATTTTCAGGCGATGAATTTAATCAGACAGGCCATTGAATCCGAACTTCAAGACGAATCTGTCGATGGTATTGTTGTCACTCATGGTACGGATAGCTTAGAAGAAACAGCATATTTTCTCGATATTACAGTCAATGATCATCGTCCGATTGTTGTAACGGGCTCACAACGGTCTCCGGCTGAGGTAGGAACAGATGTATTTTCGAACTTAAAAAATTCTATATATGCGGCATCCAGCCCGTTGCTTCATGATATCGGAGTTGTAGTGGTATTTAATGAACGAATTTATTCTGCTAAATATGTGAAAAAAGTTCATGCATCAAATCTTCAAGGGTTTGAATCATTTGGTTACGGCTATTTAGGTATTATTGATAATGATGTTGTCAGCATTTATCAAAAGCCCGTCAGAAAGGAACATTTCCGATTAGTGACGGAGCTTCCGCGCGTTGAAATTATTAAATGCTATACAGGCTGTGACGGTCTTTTTGTTCAGGCCGCTATTGATGCAGGTGTGAAAGGCATTGTGCTTGAAGGGGTCGGACGCGGGCAAGTAACACCAATGATGGTTGAAACGATTCAAAAAGCTTTGGATGAAAAAATCACGGTCATCATGACAACAAGCGCTGAAGAAGGAAAAGTATATCCGGCATACGGATACAAAGGCAGCGCCTACGATTTGCAAGTAAGAGGCGTTATTTTAGGTGAGGATTATGACAGCAAAAAAGCGAGAATAAAATTGGCTGTTTTACTTGCTTCTAAAGAAACAGTAAGCAGTGAAGATTTCACCTATTAATACCTTGTTCTTTTGCGTTAATACGGTAAATCGGTGTAATGAGAATTCCCAAAATGGGCTGTTTTAATTCGTATACTTTTTTGTTATGGATAGTAAACAATAGCTCGTTCATGATACGATAAAAGAAACGATGAAGAAAAGGGGTCAGCGCATATGCTGGTCATAATTACGGCAGGTTTAGCACCTGGTCTAGCTTTATTGAGTTATTTTTATTTGAAGGATCAGCATGGAACGGAGCCGCTTTCAACTGTATTTAAAGCATTTTTAATGGGAGCTTTTCTTGTTTTGCCGTTGATGTTTATTCAATATGTTGTAGAAACAGAGCAACTGATCAGCAGTGATTTCATTAATTCTTTCTTTTTAATTGGGCTAATGGAAGAATTTTTCAAATGGTTTATTTTAATATATACCATTTATCATCACGTTGCTTTTGACGAGCCTTATGACGGAATAGTGTATGGATCTGCTGTTTCACTTGGCTTTGCATCGGCAGAGAATATTTTATATTTAATTGCGAACGGGGTTGAATTTGCTTTAAGCAGAGCGTTTCTACCTGTATCAAGTCATGCGTTATTTGGCGTTATTATGGGATATTATTTGGGCAAGGGTAAATTTTCGAGCAGAAATAAGAAGAAATACTTATTGTTGGCCTTATTCTTCCCGGCGCTCTTGCACGGATTGTACGACTATATCTTGCTGCATCAAACGTTGTGGTTATATTTAGTTTTGCCGTTTATGATTTTTCTATGGTGGCTCGGTCTTTATAAAGTTAAAAAAGCTAGATTCCTTTCGGATCAGCACGTTGCATCCATTTCACAAAATCAAAATATATAAAAGGAAAAAGCTATGCGCTCATGCATAGCTTTTTTTGTATTTGCAAAGGAATAAAAACGTAAAGATAGCTCAAAATAGGCTTACTTCCATTTATTATAGTCAGGGGTGTTATACATGAAAAAGATAGTCATTCGATTAATTTGTATGAGTGCAATTGTGCTTTTGGTTGCATTCAGTATTCATAGCCGACAAACTGAAGCTTTTTCTGAGCAAGTTATTCAGAAAGGGGCGACAGGTGATGATGTAGTCGAGCTGCAGGCACGCTTGCAAAATATCGGCTTTTATAACGGGAAAATTGATGGTGTTTTTGGCTGGGGCACTTATTGGGCGCTTCGTAATTTTCAGTCAGACTTTGGTTTGCCTATAGACGGGCTTGCTGGAACGAAAACGAAAAATATGCTTACTAAAGCTTCAAATTTCAATAAAGCCTGGGTACACGAGCAAATTAATCAAGGTAACACATTCACCTATTATGGGAATGTTCCGATTGAAAAGCAGGTAAAGAAGAATACGAATTCAACAGCGTCGCAAAGCAATAAAACAACGAGTAAAACGGACAAGGATAACACTGACACATCGTCTACGACGAAAACAACGAATACACCTGCCGGATTCTCGGAAAATGATATTAAATTATTGTCTCAAGCTGTTTACGGAGAAGCAAGAGGAGAACCGTATGTCGGTCAGGTAGCGGTAGCGGCTGTTATTTTGAATCGGTTGGAAAGTCCATCTTTTCCTAATACAGTATCAGGAATATTATTTGAACCATTAGCGTTCACGGCAGTAGCAGACGGCCAAATTTGGCTCGAGCCGGATGAAACGGCAAGGAAAGCGGTTATTGATGCTATTAACGGAATGGATCCTTCTGAAAGTGCTACTTATTATTTTAATCCGGAAACAGCGACGAGCAAATGGATTTGGTCGCGTCCGCAAATTAAACAGATTGGCAATCATATATTTTGTAAATAGAAAGGAGCGGTCAAGATGGCTAGAGGAATTATAATAGCAATACTGGCGGTAGCTGTTGCAGGAACAGCCTATTGGGGCTATCAGGAACGTGAAGAAAAGAATGCGGTATTGCTTCAATCAGAAAACAATTATCAGCGAGCTTTTCACGACCTTACCTACCAGATTGATTTGTTGAATGATAAAATCGGCACAACATTGGCGATGAACTCCCGCAGTTCATTATCACCGGCTTTAACAGAAGTATGGCGCATTACGTCTGAAGCACAAAATGATGTCGGGTTTCTTCCTTTAGGTCTTTTGCCATTTAATAAAACGGAAGAGTTTCTATCGGAAATCGGCAATTTCAGCTATCAGACTGCTGTCAGAGATTTAGAAAATGAACCGTTGACAGAAGACGAATATGCCGTTTTGCAGAATTTATATGAGCAATCGGGAGAAATACAATCCGAGCTTCGTAACGTGCAAACAAAAGTTATAGAAAATAATTTGCGTTTTACCGATATTGAGATGGCTCTGGCGGCGGGAGAAGAAGTGCAGGATAACTCTATTATTGACGGCTTGGAGGTAGTGGAACAAAAGGTGACCGGCTATTCCGAAGCCTCGCAATTCGGACCGTCTTATGTAACATACAAGCAAAAGGAACAGAGCTTCCGCAACTTAACCGGAAAAGAAATATCGAAAGACGAGGCGCTCGACATCGCGAAACGATTTGTTCCGACATATAGCGATGAAATGAAAATGTCTATCAAGGAAAATAAAGAAGGCTCGGACTTTAAGTTTTATAGCATTGATATCGATGATCCGAAAACAGATAGTCAAGCGCATTTAGACGTGACTAAGGTAGTTGGTTATCCGATTATCTTTGTAAATAACCGTGAAATCGGCAAAGCGACGCTCAGTTTAAATGAAGCGGCTGAAAAAGCGAAAAACTTTTTGGAAAAACAAAATTATACATCGATGGACTTATTTGAAAGCTCACAATATGATTCGGTCGGCATATTTAATTTTGTTCATTTGGAAAATGGCATCCGGGTATACAGTGATTCCATTAAAGTGAAAATCGCTCTTGATGACGGAGACGTAATCGGGTATTCTGCCGAAGATTATTTGCAAACGAATAAAGAGCGGGAAATTCTTGAGCCGGCAATTACAGTCGAAGAAGCGAAATCAAAAATCAATTCAAATGTGGATATAATGGAAAACAGACTGGCGATTATTACAAATTCTTTAGGGGAAGAAGTGCTTTGTCATGAGTTTATAGGTGTCATTAATAATGATACATATCGTATTTATATAAATGCCCAGACAAATGCGGAAGAACTGGTAGAAAAGCTGAGTGATGGAGAGCCGGCGACAAATATTACTGCCTGACAGCATTGCCTTATCCGGCGGGAGATAGACTCCTGAGCTGGATAAGGTTTTTTGTTTGTTTTTCTGTTCATAAAATTACAAAATATCAGTCGCTATTCGCTTTCAATTTTCGCATTTTCTGTCATAATAGAAAAATAAGGGTTATTTTACAATTTCTTTGGAAATGCGGAAAGATTATGTTAAAAATTGGAGGCAGCTTAATATTACAACCAAAATATTCTTCAGAGCCGGATGAATACAAAAAAGATTGATGCTGCCATTCAAAGCGATATTTATGGCTTTGTGCCGTTTACAACCGTAACGGAAGATATTAGCGCTGGCGGTGCTTCCGTCATTCTTCCTCAGAGTATTGATTTGAAGCCGCAATCGGTCATTTCCATCATACTTGTCATTCATTTGAAATCAGGTTGTACACATTATGTGAAGACGCCTTGCAGAGTCGTAAGAATTATTAATCAAGCCGGTAAAGTGAGAACCGCATCACTGCAATTTATCAATCTCTCGAAAAATGATCGACAAAATATCATCCGTTTTGTTTTTGAGAAACAGCTCGAACAGCGCAATAAAGGAATTGTTTAATAAATAAGAATAAATGAAATACATATGGTTCATCCTATTTAAAAAAGATAGGTTGGACAAAATGAAAAAAGTAGAACGTATCATAATAAAATTGGCAATTATTCAATTATTTTTTTTGCTGTTTTTTCAGTTGGTTGTTCATGATGGCGATACATTTCTTGAGCTGAAAAGATTAGCTGAATATGAAGGGGTATACCGAGACAATCATGAAGTGATTATTGATGTGCTGAATAATCGGATACAACTGGACAGTCCATAATTCCCGGCTAAGGCCGGGTTTTTTGAATAATCCGGATCGTCTACTATAATTGGGCGTTTCTATGTATATACATTCGTTTTGCAACTGTGAACCGCTGAATAAAATCACATTTTATGTTAAAATAAATAACGATGAAAGATTGCAGTTTTAATTAGCAGGAGGACTTATGACAAAAAGAATATCAGTTGCAATAGATGGACCGGCTGCCGCAGGTAAAAGTACGGTGGCTAAAATAGTTGCTGAGGCATTTACTTATATTTATATTGATACGGGAGCGATGTATCGAGCTTTAACATTAAAAGCGCTTACGAATCATATAAATATTGAGAATGAAGATGAATTGTACAATTTGCTTCTGAACAGTGAAATCGTTTTAAAGCCAAGCTCTAATGGACAGCTTGTGTTTCTGGATGGTCAAGATGTGTCGGAGGCTATACGTTCATCAGATGTCACCAATTCTGTTTCCGCTGTCGCAAAGCATGCTTCAGTGCGTAAAGAAATGGTCAGAATACAGCAGGAGCTTGCCGGAAATGGCGGAATAGTGATGGACGGGCGTGATATCGGCACCCATGTGCTTCCCTCTGCGGAGCTGAAAGTATTTTTAATTGCCAGTGTGGATGAGCGTGCGAAAAGACGACACGCTGAAAATACAGCAAAAGGATATCCTTCCGATTTAGAGACATTAAAGCAAGAAATTGCCGCGCGTGACCGTTATGATTCCGAAAGGGAAGTGGCACCTTTGAAAAAAGCAGAAGATGCGATTGAAATTGACACAACTTCTTTAAACATAAATCAAGTAGCGGAGCGTATTATTTCATTAATTAATGAAAGGGTACAATAAGATGAATTTATATTCGTTTGCTAAAAATTTAGTCTATGCGATTTTGAAGCCGATTTACCGCTTTGAGGTTATCGGCAGAGAAAATTTTCCGAAAGACGGTGGCGTGATGCTGTGCGCCAACCACATTTCTGTGCTTGACCCGCCTGTCGTTGGCATTAATGCTCCGAGAACGGTTCATTTTATGGCGAAGGAAGAATTATTTGAGACGCCAATCTTAAAGCATTTGCTTCCGGGTCTAAATGCATTCCCGGTTAAGCGTGGCATGAGTGACAGAGAAGCGCTGAGAAAGGGTTTATCTATTCTTAGAGATGGTAATGTATTAGGGATTTTTCCGGAGGGTACGAGAAGTGAAACGGGCGAATTGCAAAAAGGGTTAGCAGGTTGCGGTTTTTTTGCTTTGCGTACAGATGCCCTTGTCGTTCCTTGTGCCATTATCGGTCCTTACAAAAAATTCAAAAGGCTGAAAGTCGTTTATGGTCAGCCAATCGATTTTTCAGTGTATAAGCAAGAAGGGAAAAAGCTGACGCCTGAAGAAGCGACAGAAATCATCATGAACGAGATTGCCAAGCTAATAAAAGAGTATAAATAAAACAGAATACTTGACAAAAAGCTGAATTTATAAGACTTTTAATTAAAGGATATTTTTCTGAAGATATGTGACCTTGCAATGTGAAGCTTTCACGGAAACCTTTCGATGATTTTTGCTTGCGGTAATAGAGCATACTAACTGTGTATGAGCGAAATTGGTATATGTGAAGGACGCATTCAGCCGTCATGAGTTAGGAGGAGTACATATGATTGAAGAACAATACGAAGCGAAAGAAATTAAAGTAGGGGATATCGTAAAAGGTATCGTTACAAAGGTAGAAGATAAACAAGTCATCGTTGATGTAGAGAACAGCAAGGTGGATGGCATTATTCCGATTAGTGAATTAAGCAGCCTTCATATTGAAAAAACATCAGATGCTGTTTCCGAAGGCGAAGAGTTAACTTTAGAAGTAACAAAGGTTGAAGAAGAAAGCCTGATTTTGTCTAAACGTAAAGTGGATGCAAAAAAGGCTTGGGAAACACTTGCTGCTAAATTCGAAGCCGGTGAAACAATCGAAGCGGAAGTGAAGGACGTTGTGAAGGGCGGCTTAGTCGTTGACCTTGGCGTCAGAGGTTTCGTTCCTGCTTCTTTAGTGGAGGATCATTTCGTGGAAGATTTCTCTGATTACAAAGGCAAAACATTAAACTTTAAAATTGTAGAAATCGATCAGGAAAATAATCGCCTTATTTTATCTCATAAAGCTGTTCTGCAGGATGAGAAGAATAAGTCTAAAAGAAAACGTCTGGAAGAGATTCAAGCAGGTCAAGTGCTTCAAGGTACAGTTCAACGTTTGACTGACTTCGGTGCTTTTGTAGATATTGGCGGCATTGACGGTCTTGTTCACGTTTCTCAATTATCGCATCAGCATGTAGACAAGCCTTCTGATGTTGTTAGTGAAGGTGACGTTGTACAAGTAAAAGTTCTTTCTGTCGATCCTGACAATGAAAGGATTTCGCTTTCTATTAAAGAAACATTACCTGGACCGTGGGCCTCAATCAGCGAGAAAGCTCCAAAAGGCGCTGTCCTTCAAGGAACAGTGAAGCGTCTTGTATCATTTGGTGCTTTTGTTGAAGTGTTCCCGGGTGTAGAAGGTCTTGTTCATATTTCTCAGCTTTCTAATAAACATGTCGGCACACCTCACGAAGTAGTAAGCGAAGGTCAGCAAGTTGAAGTAAAAGTGCTTGATGTAAATGAAGCAGATCAGCGTCTGTCTTTAAGCATTAAGGAATTGCAGGAGCAGTCCGCTGAAGACCACTCTTATGAACTGCCTGAAGAAACAACAGGATTCCAGTTCAGTGATGTAATCGGCGATCAATTAAAGAATTTCAAAAAATAAATATGGTGATACAATTTGTCAAGAAAAAAACGTAAGTTAGATCATATCGAATATGCCCTGAAAACAGGGCAAAGTAGAGCAACCGGTCTTGATGATATAGCGTTTGTTCATGTCAGCTTACCGGAAATTTCTCTTGATGATGTCCGTATTGAAACGAAAATGGGTGAGCTTAATTTAAGTTCACCCATTTTTATCAATGCGATGACCGGCGGGGGCGGGGAAGAAACGGAAGAGATTAATCGCGCGCTCGCTATTGCTTCAAGAGAAACAGGTATAGCTATGGCTGTCGGTTCACAAATGTCAGCTATTAGAGATGAGCGGGAAAAGCAGACATATCGGGTAGTGAGACAGGAAAATCCCAATGGTGTCATCTTTGCCAATGTTGGCAGTGAAGCAACCATCGATGAAGCGAAACGGGCCATTGAGATGATTGAAGCCAATGCGATTCAGATTCATATTAATGCGATTCAGGAGCTGGTGATGCCGGAGGGAGACCGAGATTTCAGCAACACGATGACGCGTATAGAAGAAATATGCAATGCTGTTTCAGTACCTGTTATTGTGAAGGAAGTCGGTTTTGGCATGAGTAAAGAAACGGTGACTTCGCTGGCGAATATCGGCGTGCAAATGGTCGATATTAGCGGTTTCGGAGGTACAAACTTTGCGAGGATTGAAAATGAACGCCGCAATCATTTGCTCAGTTTTTTTAATTCTTGGGGGATTTCTACGGCAGCTTCAATTGTTGAAGCAAGCAAGACGCCTTTAATGACAATTCTTGCTTCCGGCGGTATCCAAAACGCCATGGATGCAGCTAAATGTATAGCACTTGGCGCTGATGCGGTCGGAATTGCAGGCTACTTCCTGAGAGTATATAAAGACCAAGGGCTGGATTGTTTAATAGAGGAAATCAATCTTGTTCATAATGACTTGAAAATGATTATGACAGCATTAGGCGTCAAGAAATGCAGTGAACTGCAAAAGGTGAAAAAAGTGATTAGCGGCGACACATATCATTGGTTGGCGCAGAGAAAATTGATTTAGATAGACGTAAATAGGGGACCGGCTCACTTGAGCCGGTCCTCTTAGTCTTTATTATCATTCAACTTTCTTGCTTCAGCCGGCGTGTCTAATCGGGTAGCGCCGTCATAATGCAAGGCTTGGTCACGGTCTGATTCCACTCTTCTGCTTTTTTTCAATTTCTTTTCTTGGCGATCTCTTCCCATATATACAGCTCCTTAATGTTTTATTGAGGCAATAAATGTCTATACTGTTTGATAAAAAGGGAGTCTCGGTAATGGAAGGTTACTTTTTTCTGGCTGGCAGCTGGATTGCCATCATTCTTATTTTCTTCTTTTTATCTAAAAAAATTCCTCCAATTTTATGTATTCATTTACTGATTATGATTGTTTTATCACAATATTGGATTCCGGCTGGAGAGCAGCAGCTTAATGCGGCGATTCTTTATATGGCTGCTGCCGCTTGCTTTTATATAGGACACTTGAAATTCAAATCAATCATGAATATGGTCGTGCTTTCATTCCTTCTTGCTTTAGCGAAATCCGGCTATTATTTATACAGCATGCTTGAACCATTATGGTTTTTATGGCTGCCGACGTGGGTAGATAATGCGCTGATTGCGTACATGGCTATCATCCTTTTGCAAAATAACGGACAGCGTATGATAACGATGATTATGGGAATGGTAATAAGTGACTTATTTGTGTTCTTTTCGCATGCTCAATCAGGTCTTTACTATCCTTTATTCACACATGGCTGGCTTGATGAAATGGCAATGTGCTGCATATTTTTATTGGGATGGAATTTTATTGAAATGATCAGCAGAACCTTATATGAGCATACGAAACATTTTCATAAGAAAGAGGTTTGAGGGTATGAATGCGTATGTTTGGCCGATTTTTGTCGGCTGTCTGGCAGGTATTATTACAAGATTGTTTATGTTAAAAAGCGATTATCGGCAATACCCGACCTACCTTCACGGCAAGATTATTCATATTGCTCTCGGGGTGATTGCTGCGGGACTTGGAAGCATTATTGTTCCGGCTCTTTTACTGGAAGAATATACAGCCATTACGTTTTTGACGATCGCCGCTTCGCAATTTCGCGATGTCCGCAATATGGAGCGCAATACTTTATCTGGCTTGGATGATTATGAATTAGTGAAACGCGGCAATACGTATATTGAAGGAATTGCGATTGCCTTTGAAGGAAGAAATTATTTAGTCATTTTAACGTCCTTGATTGTAACGGCTATATACATATTCAGCAACATATGGTTTGCGATTTTAACGGTAATTATTTGCATTGTCGGCAGCAGAAAGCTCATGTCCGGCTCGACATTGAAAGATATTGTTGATATTGAATATGTGGAGCCGCGTTTTGACGACGCTGGATTGTACGTGGATAATATTTATATTATGAATATTGGGTTGCCAGCGCGTCAGGAAGAGGTTTTGCGTTATGGGATGGGCTTTATTTTAAAGCCGAAAAATTTCAATGTCAGAACAACGATTGCCAATCTCGGACAGCGACAGGCGATTCTTCATGATACGGCTGTAGCTCTCGGTGTTTATCGGGATTCTGGTACTCCGGCACTTGTACCGCTGGCTAAACGCGATTTGGACGATGGCAGAGTTGCAGTTTTTATTTTGCCTCAGGAAAAGGATATCCAGAAAGCGATTAAAGTGATCGGAAATGTGCCGACATTGGAAAATGCTATTCGTCTTCCAAGTAAAATTGATGCTGATAAGAAAGGGATTCTGTAGAATGGTTATAGAAAAGTATATTTTGGCATCGGTTACGACGAGAAAAGAGAAGGTTTTGATTGCGCCTGCCTTGTTTCATTGTGATACAATAGACGAGATGAATTCAGTTGCCGCAAATCTTGAGGCAATATTGGATGGCATTGCCCATAAGATAAGTGAAGATGTCTATATCATTGTAAAGCATTAACGAACTGTGCCTCTGCTGTTGTTTGGAAGAGGAAAATTTGTTACTATAGGATAGTTACACCCTTCTTTTTATAAGAAGGGTTGTTTTGCAGGTGTAGACGAAGAGACATACGTGCTACTACGTTGCAGTACATACGTATTGCCTGAATATATGCCGTAAAGCAGACGACTAGAAGCATTTCCTTCACATATATGAATGGGGAATTAAACATGAAAGGGTGATGAATATGCCAAAACCTGTCGTTGCGATAGTAGGAAGACCGAACGTTGGTAAATCCACTATTTTTAATCGAATTGTAGGAGAACGCGTATCTATTGTTGAAGACGTTCCAGGCGTGACAAGAGATCGAATTTACAGTTCAGGCGAGTGGCTTACTCATGATTTTAATATAATTGATACAGGCGGAATTGATATCGGCGACGAGCCGTTTATTGAACAAATACGCCAGCAAGCGGAAATTGCGATTGATGAAGCGGATGTCATCATTTTTATGACAAACGGACGTGAAGGTGTAACAGCAGCCGATGAAGAGGTTGCGAAAATACTGTATCGCTCAAAGAAACCAGTTGTATTGGCAGTAAACAAAGTCGATAATCCTGAAATGAGAGAACAAGTGTATGATTTTTATGCACTTGGGTTTGGTGAGCCATTCCCGATTTCAGGTACTCATGGCTTAGGTTTAGGGGATTTATTGGACGAAGTTGCCAAGCATTTCCCAACATTCAATGGTCAGGAATATGATGAAGGCGTTATTAAGTTTTCATTAATCGGAAGACCGAATGTCGGTAAATCTTCATTAGTCAATGCATTGCTTGGTGAAGAGCGTGTTATTGTCAGCAACATTGAAGGGACAACTCGTGATGCGATTGACTCTCCTTATAAATATAACGGTCAAGAGTATGTCATCATTGATACAGCCGGGATGAGAAAGAAAGGAAAAGTGTATGAAAGCACAGAGAAATACAGTGTGCTTCGTGCATTGCGCGCGATCGAACGCTCCGATGTTGTTTTAGTTGTCCTGAACGCGGAAGAAGGAATTCGTGAACAAGATAAAAAGATTGCCGGTTATGCTCATGAATCAGGCAGAGGTGTTATTATCGTCGTAAACAAATGGGATGCCATTGAAAAAGACGATAAAACAATGAAAAACTTTGAACAAAATATCCGTGAACACTTCCTGTTCCTGGATTATGCTCCGATTGTTTTCTTATCGGCAAAAACAAAGAAACGTATTCATTCTGTCATGCCGATTATCGATAAAGTGAGCGAAAGCCATGCTTTACGTGTTCAAACGAATATCCTAAATGAAGTGATTATGGATGCGGTGGCTATGAATCCAACTCCGACACATAAGGGTCAGCGTCTGAAAATATACTATACGACTCAAGTTGCGACAAAGCCGCCTACTTTTGTTGTATTCGTTAATGATCCGGAGTTAATGCATTTCTCTTATTCAAGATTTCTTGAGAATCGTATACGTGATGCGTTTGATTTTGAAGGTACGCCGATAAAAATCTTCGCACGTCAAAGAAAATAAGAAAGAAGTGATGAACATGGATTTGAAGAAAAAGGTAACAGTAGCCGGAGCCGGCAGCTGGGGAACTGCACTTGCCATGGTTCTTGCTGATAATGGTCATGACGTAAGACTTTGGGGAAACAACGCTGCTCAAATTGAGGAGATCAATGAAACCCATAAGAACGAGAAATACTTGCCGGGTATTGAGCTTCCGGTTAACATTGTCGGTTATACGGATTTGGCTAAAGCGCTTGAAGAAGTCGATACGGTAATTTTGGCTGTTCCGACAAAGGCAATCAGAGAGGTTGTTCAAAAAATCAATACGAAAGTATCACAACCGGTTACGATTGTTCATGTGAGTAAGGGAATTGAGCCTGACTCGTTGCTTCGTATTTCAGAGATGATCGAGCAGGAACGCGATGCGGAAAAAATTTCGGATATTGTCGTCTTATCAGGTCCAAGCCATGCAGAAGAAGTGAGCCTGCGTCATCCTACAACCGTTACAGTTTCTTCGAAAAACATGGAAGCTGCTGCTAAAATACAGGATTTGTTTATCAATCAAAATTTCAGAGTGTATACAAATCCGGATTTGGTCGGTGTGGAAATCGGCGGAGCCTTAAAAAACATTATTGCCCTGGCGTCAGGGATTATCGACGGTCTCGGCTATGGCGATAATGCGAAAGCGGCATTGATGACAAGAGGTCTCGCTGAAATTGCACGCTTAGGCACTGTTATGGGAGCGAATCCATTAACTTTCTCCGGTCTGACAGGTATTGGTGATTTAATTGTTACTTGTACGAGCGTTCATTCGAGAAACTGGCGTGCCGGAAACATGCTTGGTAAAGGCTACACGCTTGAACAAGCGCTTGATTCGATGGGGATGGTCGTTGAAGGTGTTCGCACAACAAAGGCAGCCTATCAGCTTGCTGAAAAGTACGATGTTAAAATGCCGATTACCGTGGCTTTATATAAAGTGCTTTTTGAAAACAAGGATATTCAGGCTGAGGTCGATTCTTTAATGTCACGTGACAAGAAGTCAGAGATGGAAGATTTAGTGGACATTTTGTATTCCGCAAAATAATATATGAAAAATGCGTGATTTATAGGCGGATGAAGATGCCTCTTTTCAGCTAATTTCATACAATGCATTGTAATAAACAAGACTCTAAACCTAAAATGGGAAATTTAGTCGTTAAACAGGAGCTGCAAGTTAGCAGACTCCTGTTTTTTTATTTTGTTAAATATGTGAATTTATCGAAATTATGATATTTTCATACAAGAATGTACTATAATGGATAAGTGTATAAAAAAAGGAAAAATATAAGCTTGGTTAAACGCCAGAGGGAGTGAAGGAAAT
>JBJFHH010000019.1:0-5668 GCA_051893475.1 Bacillus sp. (in: firmicutes)
AAAAAAGCACCCAACAAAAGTCGGGTGCTCACTACATGCATTAGTCTTCCAAATGCATCATTTGTGTTAATTTTTTCGAGCAGGCAAGTAGGATTAAACCTAGTACGATTGCCATTCCGCCGATTACGGCGAATACTTCAAAGTAACCAAGAGATTGAGTTACTGAAGCTAATTGACCAGCTAAGATGTTTGCAACACCTGAGCTTGCTAACCAAACACCCATTAATAGAGATGCTAGTTTTAAAGGAGCAAGACGTGTTACAGTTGATAATCCAACTGGTGATAGGAATAATTCACCTAGTGTATGGAACAGGTATGTTAATACGATGAAAATGATGTGCGCTTTATTAACGACTGCATCTGCATCATTTCCTGTGCGAAGAATCGCAAGTAACAGGACTAAGAAACCTGAACCTAATAAAATCATACCGATTGCCATTTTAGTTGGTGAGCTTAAGTCACCGCGTTTAGAACGTCCAAGTTTTACCCATAGCATTGAAACTACTGGTGCTAATAGGACGATGAATAATGGGTTAACTGATTGGAACCAAGCAGTCGGAATTTCGAAGCCGAAGATTGTGCGGTCTACGAAATCTCTTGTGTAAAGTGTTAAAGAGCTTCCGGCTTGTTCGAATCCAGCCCAGAAGAATACTACGAAACATGCAAGAATCAGAACAACAGCAGTACGTTCTTTTTCTTTTTTCGTTAATGGTTTGTTTTCAACTTCGCCAGTGTTTGTTTTCGTACGGCCAGTTGGTTTTTTACCAAGATCGCCTAAGAATTTGTTGCCAAGTGTGTTAAATAAAACTTGACCGATGATCATACCGATTGATGAAGCAAGGAAGCCCCATTTGTAACCGTAAACCATACCTTCAGGTGTCATGCCGCCCATGATTTTATCCGTGATTAAAGCGATAATTAATGGAGCGAAGAATGCACCGATGTTGATCCCCATGTAGAAAATCGTGAATGCTGCGTCACGTTTTGGATCTTTTTCGTCATATAAATCCCCAACTAGTGAAGAAATGTTTGGCTTGAAGAAACCGTTACCGATAATCAATAAAGCCATACCTACGAATAACGCCCATTTTTCTTGTTGTAAGAAAATGAAGAAGTTACCGAATGCCATTGAAATACCACCGATTGTAATCGCCAGACGTTTTCCGATATACATATCAGATAGCCAGCCGCCGATTAATGGTGTGATATAAACAGCACCTGTGTAGAATCCGTATATGCTCATAGCAGTTGTAGCGTTCATGCCTAAACCGCCAGCGAAAAGCTCACTTGTTAAATAAAGAACAAGAATACCTCTCATTCCGTAGTAACTGAATCGTTCCCACATTTCAGTGAAGAACAGTAAATACAACCCTGGTGGGTGCTTTTTACTATGTGTTGTTGCACTCATGATAGTATATTGCCTCCTGAATATTTTACTGCGTTAAAGTTATACTGAAATAAAAGTTTCTGAAATTTATTGTAAGGTAATTCTTTTATTCAGTCAATTGAATAATAATACTGTAGAATGTTTTGATAATTTTAATTATTTGAACTGTAAAGCTAATAACTAAATATTTTTGACTGTTTATGTAGTGAAAATGCCAATAGTAAAATAATGTCCTTTTATACATTTTTTCATGCAGAAATGTTGATGGTAAAAGGTATTTTCATAGTTTACTATCGATTACAGAAAGATTAACATCTGAATGAAATTGGTGTTTTTAAGTTTAAGGTTGCAGGAAATAAGCTTGTTTTTTAGTGTAATTATTTGGCAGGATTTTTCATTGTTACCACAAATTTATCCTTCTGAGGAGGAAGGATGTTTTTCTGGAGTGGAAATTAAAAAGAGACATCAGTTGAATTTTAAACCGATGTCTCTTTTAATCTTAATTTTTTTGTGTATTTCCGTTGAAACGAAGTACTTCTTCGAGCGGCATATAATGAAATCCAAGGTCATTAGCGACTGCTTCAAAAGTGATTTGTCCGTAAGCGACATTGACGCCTTTCGCCAAATCGGGATTTTTCAAAAATGCCGGAATGGCACCAAGATTTGCGATCTGCAGTGCGTATGGAACCGTCACATTTGTCAGAGCGATGGTCGAAGTTTGCGGCACCGCTCCAGGCATATTGGCGACAGCATAGTGAACGACACCATGCTTCACATAGGTTGGGTTGTCGTGTGTCGTGATGTGATCGGCTGTTTCAAAAATGCCGCCTTGATCTATAGCAACGTCGACAATGACGGAGCCTGGTGACATCGAACGAACCATGTCTTCCGTTACGAGCTTAGGTGCTTTTGCTCCTGGAATCAGAACGGCTCCGATGACAAGGTCTGATTCCGCGACAGCATTGGCAATATTATATGGATTGGAAATGAGTGTTGTTACGGCATTTCCGAAGATATCGTCAATTTGGCGAAGGCGGTCCGGGCTCAAATCGATGATGGTAACATCCGCGCCGAGACCGATGGAGATTTTGGCTGCATTCGTACCGACAACTCCGGCACCGATGATGGTTACCTTGCCGCGTTTAACGCCTGGTACGCCGCCCAGCAGAATACCTTTGCCGCCTTTTGATTTTTCAAGAAATTGCGCGCCGATTTGTGCGGCCATTCTGCCGGCTACCTCGCTCATAGGCGTTAATAGAGGAAGCGTCCGACCGACGGATACCGTTTCGTAGGCAATCGCCAGCACGCCGGAATCTTTCAATGCTTTCGTTAATGCCGGTTCGGCAGCAAGATGAAGGTACGTAAATAAAATTAAACCGGGGCGGAAATAGGAATACTCACTCGCCAAAGGCTCTTTCACTTTCATTATCATATCAGCTTGCCTCCATACGAGCGAGGCCTGCTCCATTATCGCTGCACCGGCTGCTAAATAGGCTTCGTTTGTAAAGCCGCTTCCTTCTCCGGCGCCCTTCTCGACCAATACATCATGTCCTGCATTTTTCAAAGCGACTACACCGGCAGGAGTGAGGGCTACACGATTTTCGTTGTTTTTTATTTCTTTAGGGATTCCAATTCGCATGTTTACATAACCTCCATCAAGTAATTGATCTCTATAATAGAAGTATAAGTTTTAGTGGATGTGAAATGTTTGTGAATTTTCTAAAAATAAAAAATATCCATTTGTATATTTCTACAAATGGATAAGCGGAATTTAGCCAAGGTATGCTTTGTACTGCTGAAGCAGTAGCTCAAGCAAAAGTGCTGTCTTGATAAGCGGATCCTTTAAATCGACTTGTGCAATCTCACTAATGCGTTTAATGCGATAATGAATCGTATTGACGTGAACGTGCAAATGCTCGGCTGTCTCATACAGATTGCCATCGTATTTTAAAAAAGTCTCTAATGTAGAAATGAGCTGTGTGTGATTTTTTTGATCATAGTCGGTTAATGAAAGCCATGCAGAGCTGTTAATCGGATGTTTGTGCAATGTTTTCATATATTGATAAAGCCCGATCGTTCCATAATTGATTAGCCGATGCTTAGCCTCCGGAAATGCCTGCTGCAGCGATAATGTGTATAAAGCTTCATCATAGCTGCTGCGCGCTTGTATGTACGTTTCATAAATATGACCGCACGCTCCTTGGATGCTATCGATTTCGAAGCGCATTTTCATTTGTAAAATGAATGCCTGAATGAACTCGGTTAAAGCTTGTGAAAAGTCGTCTGGAGCAGCGACACCTGCGAGAATAATCAGTCTTCTTTGGTCGATTGTATAGAGAGCAGCTTTAATTGTTTGCGTCGTGCTCAGCATGTACGAAATCGACTTTTCGGTTGCTTGTGTAATGTCGCTTGGAAAATGGAAGACTACGATTGAATAGGGAGCAGGCAGCACAAGTGAAAGCTGCAGACAAGATTGGGTGATTTTTTCCTCAGATTGAAAATGTCCGGTCAGCAGCTGCCATAAAAATTCCTGATGATTTTCTAGATGGGGCTTTTTCTTCCTTTGTGCCTGTAATAATTGGTTTTTACCTTCCTTGGCGGCGAATTTTAAGAAAGTCATGTTATCTTCGGTGAATGCTTCCCGTGATTGCAGTGCCCAAATGAATCCGAGCACCTCTTCATTTTTTTTTATGGAGATGGCGGCTCTTGTTCCGAATTCTACATCGTTCAAGGAAGGAACGATGATAGGCTCGTTTTCTTGGAGGAGTGCTGGCATAAAGCCTTCCTTCCAAAGGCTGTTAATAATTTTTTCAGGAACTCTGCGGGTAACAATTGTCGATATGCGCACGGGGTCGCTTAAATCATCGTGGATGCTGTAGGCTAGCAGCTGATGATGCGCATCCTCAAGCGTCACCGGACATCCGAGCACTGTACTGATGCGGTCGACAAACTCGGTCAGGTCACCGTGCAAACCTTTAAAGATTTGATGCATGTTCTCCATAAGCAAAACCTCATTTCTGCACTTTTTTTAATTGTAATACAGAAAAAGGACCTCCGAAATAGAAGTCCTTCAATCTCTTATAAAAATAAATCCAAAATGTAATAAATAATCGCAGCAAGTGATGCTGAAATAGGCAGTGTAATCACCCATGTAATCAGCATGCGTTGAGCTGTACCCCATCTAACGCCTTTGACACGGTGAGACGCACCGACACCAAGGATTGATGAAGAAATAACGTGTGTCGTACTTACTGGAAGACCGATTGACGTCGCTCCGAAGATAATGCTCGCCCCAGTCAAGTCAGCCGCTACACCATTTACTGGTCGGATTTTCATGATTTTGCCGCCGACTGTTTTAATGATTTTCCAGCCTCCGATAGAAGTTCCAAGACCCATTGCAAGAGCACAAGAGAATTGTACCCAGAACTGGATGTCGGTCGTTTCCTGGAATCCGTTGGCGATTAACGCCATTGTAATGATTCCCATCGCTTTCTGCGCATCATTTGTTCCATGTGTAAACGATTGCAAGGCGGCTGTCGCAACTTGGAAGTAACGGAAACGTTTATTTGTTTTTGGCAAGTTGTTATTTTTGAATACAATTTTAAAAATGCTGTATATAAGAAATCCGGCTCCAAAGGCTAGAATTGGAGACAGAATCAAGGCTTGAATGATTTTGATAAAACCGCTTGCGTTTAAAGCAGCAAATCCGGCAGCTGCAATGGCTGCACCTGCAATACTTCCGATAATCGCATGTGAGGATGAACTTGGAATGCCATAATACCAAGTAATCAAGTTCCAAGCGATTCCGGCAATCAGTGCTGATAAAATAACGAGAGAGCCTTTTCCGTCCGCTAAGGTAAACGGATCGACGATGTCCTTTGTAATCGTTTTGGCAACGCCTGTAAAAACCATGGCGCCGACGAAATTCATCGTTGCCGCGAGGATGATAGCTTGTCTAGGCTTTAAAGCTTTAGTTGATACGGATGTAGCAATTGAGTTGGCTGTGTCATGAAAGCCGTTAATGAAGTCGAACACTAGAGCCATGATAACAATCAGTATCGTAATGAGTAGTAAAGAATCCATTCAGTTCGTCTCCTTACGCGTTTTTCATGATGATTGTTTCAAGTGTGTTGGCAACTGTTTGACAGCTGTCCGCGATATCTTCAAGAGACTCATAGATTTCTTTATATTGTATAATTCGGATTGGATCTTTTTCAACCGCAAAAAGGTTTTTGATGCTTTGACGTTGAATACCGTCACAAATTGATTCGTAATCTTTTA
>JBJFHH010000020.1:0-2227 GCA_051893475.1 Bacillus sp. (in: firmicutes)
CAAAATGTATGACTTGTGGTGTTTGCTTGGAATCTTGTCCGAACGTAAACAGCGGTTCAAGCTTCATCGGTCCTGCACCGCTTTCTCAAGTGCGTCTATTCAATGCGCATCCAACAGGGGAAATGAACAAAGCAGATCGTTTGAATGCCATCATGGGAGACGGTGGTATTACAAACTGTGGTAACTCACAAAACTGTGTGCAAGTATGTCCTAAAGGTATTCCTTTAACAACATCCATTGCATCACTAAACCGTGATACGACAATCCAATCTTTCAAAAACTTCTTTGGTAGCGATAAAATTTAAGTTTTCGGCCCTCAGTTTTCTGAGGGCTTTCTATAAACCAACATAATGAATGATTATTCATTCATAAAAAGGAGATGGAATAATGAGAATATCGTATATTGAAGATTTAAAGGCATGGGAGCAAGAATTCGCTTATAGTTACCCGTTTATTGTCCGGTTTTCGGAAACAGATATGTTCGGACATTTAAACAACACGGTACCATTTACATATTTTGAAACAGCGAGAATCAATTACTTTAAGCATGTCGGCTGGATTACTGATTGGAGAGATACGAAATCAGAAACGATTCCGGTTGTTGCCGACTTGCAGTGCGATTTTTTAAAGCAAGTTTATTTAGACGAGCAAATTGATGTATATGTGAAGACGAATAAAATCGGCAGCTCTTCCATTGACTTGCACTATATGGGCAAAAATCAGCTCGGACAGATTGTTTTTACAGGGAGAGGAACGGTTGTGCAAATATCACGTTTTACAGGCAAGTCTGTTGCTTTTGATGAAGAAAGTGTAAGAAAAATAAAAGAGCCAGAGGTTGTGTGATCGAGAAGGAATCATATTTGTAATATTTATTGATTTATAGTAGAAATCCGTCACTCCTAACCCTCCCTGAACATACTATATGTTGACTAAATCTATACCCATTCCTAGGTTACAGCTGGTCAAGGCAAGGAGGGTTACAATACTTGAAGGAGAATGAATTCACACACAAGCCACTACTAACGAAAAGAGAAAAAGAAGTATTCGAGTTGTTAGTTCAAGATAAAACAACGAAGGAAATTGCAGGTGAATTATTCATAAGTGAAAAAACAGTAAGAAACCATATCTCGAATGCAATGCAAAAGCTGGGAGTGAAGGGTCGATCACAAGCGGTTGTAGAGCTCCTTCGTATGGGAGAGCTTCACTTATAGTATAATTTGCTTTGCAATTCTTGCCGAAAGACAGTTTTACAATTCGATAGAAGCAGTCTGTTGTTTAATGATTAAATGACAGATTGCTTTTCTTTTTCATGAAAATATTAGATAATATTGCATAAGAATAATTCAGGAGTTGTTCATATGTCTATCATTAATCAAGAACAGGTAGTAGCGTCAATTGAAAAAGAACTTCGTTACATTTCGGCACTTGTTAAGCAAAAAGGACGGGAAATATTAAACAATTATCCGATTACTCCTCCTCAGTTCATTGCTCTTCAATGGCTGCTTGAAGATGGTGATATGACAATCGGAGAGCTTTCTGGGAAAATGTATTTAGCTTGCAGCACGACAACCGATTTAGTGGATCGAATGGAAAAAAACAATCTGGTTCAGCGTGTGAAAGCAGAGCATGATCGCAGAGTAGTACAAATACATTTGCTTGAAGAAGGAAAGCGTATAATAGATGAAGTAATTGAAAAACGCCAAACTTATTTGCAAAATGTTTTAAGTAATTACAGCGAAAATGAAATTGTGTCTTTAAACAGCAATTTACAGAAACTGCATCATGAAATGAAGGAAGATTGAGGCGATTTTTTGAAACAGGCAATTGGTATTATTGACTCAGGTGTCGGCGGATTGACCGTTGTCAAAGAGATTATGCGTCAGCTGCCGAATGAGTCAATTATATATTTAGGAGATAACGCAAGATGTCCATACGGGCCTCGAACGAAAGAAGAGGTGCAGTTGTTCACATGGGAACTGACGAAGTTTCTGCTGAACAAAAATATTAAAATGCTGATTATTGCATGCAATACAGCAACGGCTGTCGCATTGGAAGAGATTAAACGGGCTTTGCCTATTCCGGTTCTCGGGGTGATTCAGCCTGGAGCAAGGGCCGCAATCAAGCATTCGAAACAGCTGAGGATCGGCGTGATCGGAACGGAAGGAACTGTGCGCAGCAGAGCGTACGCGGCAGCGCTTCATGACATAAATGACAAGGTGCATGTTAC
>JBJFHH010000020.1:2327-5632 GCA_051893475.1 Bacillus sp. (in: firmicutes)
GGCTCGTATACATAGTAGTACAAACCATGCCAGGAGGGAAAATAAAATGTTTAAACGTAAAAGCATGCCTTTTTTTATAGTATTTCTGTTATTTGCTATTATACTCGGGGGATGCGGTCTGCTGGGAGGAGGAAATCAGGAAATCGATCCTCCGCAATCGGAGTCGTATATAGAGGATGAGTCAGCGCTTGAAGAAAACGGCACTGAGGATACAGAAACAACAGGAACGGAAGAAACAGCAGATCAAAGCGTGATGACAGAGTTGTATTTAATTGATAAAAATGGCTATGTCGTTCCACAGACGATTGCTTTGCCTAGTCAGCAAGGTGTCGCTAAGCAGGCTTTGGAACATTTAGTGGCAGACGGGCCTATCGCCAATCTTCTGCCTAACGGTTTTAGGGCGGTATTGCCTGCAGGTACACAAGTGGATGTGGATATTAAAGATGGTAAAGCAATCGTCGACTTTTCTAAAGAATTTGCCGACTATGATGCTGCTGATGAAGTGAAAATCTTACAAGCTGTAACATGGACATTAACGCAATTCGATTCGGTTGAAACGGTCAAATTGCAAATAAACGGACATGAGCTGACTGAAATGCCGGTCAATAAAACACCGATTACGACTAATCTCTCAAGAGCAAACGGCATTAATATCGATACATCCAGCACAGTTGATATTACGAACTCGACAGCGATGACGCTCTATTATTTAGGTGGCGATGATAGCGGCTATTACTATGTACCGGTCACGAAGCGAGTCGATGTGAAAAGCAGCGACAAACTGACAGCGGTTGTCAATGAACTTGTTAAAGGTCCTGGATCATCCTCCAAGCTATTGACGGAGTTCATGCCGGATGTCGCCTTACTCACTGAGCCGAAATTGGATAAAAAAGAAGGAAAGATCTCATTGAATTTCAATGAAAATATTTATGGAAGCTTCGAGGAAAAAGTCGTTTCTCAAAGTTTAATCGATGTACTCGTTCTGTCTTTGACGGAGCAAAAAGGAATTGAGAGCGTGGAAGTGCTGGTTAATGGAGAAGCCTCTTTAGTGACAGAGGATGGAAAAGAACTGTCAGCGCCGGTAAATCGTCCTGAAAAAGTAAACCGCAGTAGTTTGTAAAGAGAAATATTTGTTATACTAAATAATAGTCATATAGAGGTAGGCTATCCGATTAGCCACCTCTTCTTTATTGAGCTAACATTTCTTAGAGGAGGAATACATATGCGTCATGACGGACGACTAAATAATCAATTACGACCAATTCAAATAGAAACAGGGTATATTAAACATCCGGCAGGTTCCGTGTTAATTACCGTAGGAGATACGAAGGTTATTTGTACGGCTACAATCGATGATCGCGTGCCGCCTTTCATGAGAGGACAAGGCAAGGGATGGATTACAGCAGAATATTCCATGCTTCCTGCAGCTACAGAGCAAAGAAATATTCGTGAAGCTGCAAAAGGGAAAATTACTGGACGCACGATGGAAATTCAGCGTTTAATTGGACGAGCACTAAGAGCAGTAGTAGACTTAGAAGCAATGGGAGAACGCACGGTTTGGGTGGACTGTGATGTCATTCAGGCTGACGGAGGCACTCGTACAGCATCAATTACTGGTGCGTTTGTAGCGATGACTTTAGCATTCGAGAAAATGTATAAAGAAAAAAATCTTTCTGTTTTTCCTGTTAAAGATTATTTAGCGGCAACAAGTGTCGGTATGATTGAAGAGCACGGTGCCGTACTTGATCTAAATTATGTAGAAGATTCACAGGCTCTTGTTGATATGAATGTCATTATGACAGGAAACGGCGAATTTGTAGAATTACAGGGAACAGGTGAAGAAGCGACGTTTACATATAACCAATTGCAGGAAATGCTTTCTTTAGCTTCTGAAGGCATGAAAGAACTTTTCGCCATCCAAAAGGATGCTTTAAAAGAAACAGCTCAGCTTATTCAAAACGGGGAAGGAAGTTTAAAGTGAAGAAAATCATTATAGCAACTGGCAATAAGGGGAAAGCGAGAGAGTTTGCAACACTTTTCTCTCCGCTTGGATATGAAGTGTTAACATTGCATGATTTAGAAGGTGCAACAGATGTTGAGGAAACAGGAACAACATTTGAAGAAAATGCAATTCTGAAAGCGGAGGCGCTTTGCGAGCAGTTCCATACAATGGTCATCGCCGATGATTCCGGTTTAATGATTGATGCACTTGACGGCAGACCGGGTGTGTATTCGGCTCGTTACGCTGGCGAACAAAAAAATGACGATGAAAATATAGACAAGGTGCTGGATGAACTAAAAGATGTGCCGGATGAGAAACGCACAGCCCGTTTTTATTGCGCGCTGGCAGTAGCTGTTCCGGGCCAAGAAACAATCACTGTTTCCGGTACAGTTGAGGGACGCATTGCAAGCAGACGTCAGGGAGAAAATGGTTTCGGCTATGATCCGGTATTTTACGTGCCTGATTTAGGTAAAATGATGGCGGAACTGAAGCCGGAAGAAAAAAATGCGATCAGTCATCGTGCCAATGCATTGAAAAAACTAAAGGAATTATTGCCTACACTTTTATAGAAAGAAGATGTTTAAGATGAAAATCCTAATTGTCAGTGATTCTCATGGAGACCGTCAGGCATTATTGAACTTGAAAGAAAAGTACGAGCATGAAGCTGATGTGATGATTCATTGCGGAGATTCTGAACTGCAGCATGATGATTCGGCCTTGGAAAATTTTATTTATGTAAAAGGCAACTGTGATTACGATACTCATTTTTCTAATGAGTCAGTGCGTGATTTAGGAGGCTATCGTTTCTTTATCACGCATGGTCACCTGTACAATGTGCGTATGACTTTGCAAAACCTTTCCTATAAAGCAGAAGAAGTTGGCGCCAACATCGTGCTGTTCGGCCATACACATCATGTAGGAAGCGGGCTAGGAGAAGACAAGGTGCTCTACGTCAATCCGGGAAGTATCCTGCTGCCGCGTGGCAGAAAGGAAAAAACCTATGCCATTCTTGATTTGAAGGATAAGGAAGTAGACGTTCAAATTTACGATCATGAAGGGCATTTCTTAAAAGATTTATCAGCATCTTACCAAATGAGTTAATTTCATGTATAATAATTAGCAGGGAGAACAAATCCCTGCTAATTATTACTTTTGAAAAAGTTTTTGAAAATGTATTGACTTTACCTTGTTATGTTACTATAATAAGAATTGTCCTTAAGAAATTGGATGGAAAAAATAATGAATATCATGTCCTGGTAGCTCAGCTGGATAGAGCAACGGCCTTCTAAGCCGTCGGTCGGGG
>JBJFHH010000021.1:0-5590 GCA_051893475.1 Bacillus sp. (in: firmicutes)
TCGCTGATGTCAACAACTTTTTTTAGAAATTCTTTTCTAAAGTTTTAATGTGTTGCAGCGACGTTTATTAATATAACAGCATCTAAAATATTAGTCAATAACTTTTCTGCAAAAATTTTAAAACCCTAATAAAATTTCATATTTCGCACATAACGCGAACACGCTGCCGGACTGGCCACTTTGGCATATAACTTAAACAATATACGATATCGTTCCTCCATTGCCCGCTTAACAATCCCCTCTATTTTCCGGTCTTCAAAATCATAAAGCAGCTCATCCAGCTCCCGCTTCACTAAATACTCAATCTCCTGTTTTTCTAATTCTGTTAACAATATTCCAAGCATCGAATCACCTCATCTGACCAAATCACTAAATAGTGTCACCATCCATTCAGTCGATTATGTATTTCACTAGTCATATCTTCTATGTACAAGCATAAAGTGGAATATATAGATGATTGAGGTGATTCAATTGAACTTTTTTATAGCGCTACCTGTTAAGAAAATAAAATTGACGCTGTTTATTGTTACATTGGCATTTTTCACTGCCTGGTTTCTGTTCATACAATACTCGACTGACAGTCCTGTTTTCTCTACTAAAGACGGCCCAAAGGCCGTATATCGTGGCGAAAAAAATGTCGCTCTCACCTTCAACATCGGCTGGGGCGACGAAAAAGCAGCAATCATTCTGGAAGAATTAGAAAAGAACAACGTCAAAGCCGCTACCTTTTTCATTTCCGGATCCTGGGCAGAACGCCACCCGCATCTTGTTGAAAAAATGCTGGAACGAAAATACGAAATCGGTATGTTAGGCTACAACTACGTGAATTATGCATCCGCTGAAAATAGCCAGATTTCTAAAGATATTATTAAAGGGCAAGAAGCTTTTAAAAAATTAGGTATTAAAGATGTAAAATACTTACGCTCTCCAACAGGTCATTTCGATAAGCGACTATTGGACGTGAGTGAGAGATTCGGCTATACAATCGTCCATTGGAGTGTCGATTCAAAAGACTGGACAAATCCGGGAGTCAACAAAATCATCAGCAACATTAAAGAAGTAAAGGAAGGCGATATTTTATTATTCCACGCTTCCGATTCTGCACAGCAAACCGCCGAGGCCATTCCCGATATTTTAAAGACAATTCGCGATAAAAATTTAAAAATGGTTTCTGTATCACAAATGCTCTCTAATTCCACCGTCAAAACAGAGGAAATCGAATAAACAAATGCATACGTAAAAACGACAGTCGATTTGACTGTCGTTTTTTATGAACAAGGAATGTTTTGAGATGTTTTATTGTTGTATCCCTACTCGTTTCTTTTCAACTTCTCGGGCAATCCGCTCATTAATTTTATGCAATGTAAGAAGCTGATAACTGTTGCATACTAACAATGGCCATAACATAAAGTATAGCCAACCTGGATCATTCTCGACTAAAACAGGTACCCATTGTATAACAGTGAACACCGTCATAAAAAACAGAGATGGAATGAACGCCTGCTTGTTTGTCTGCTTCATCTTCACATAAGCGACCACTAAACCGACAGCTAGGACAAGACCCGCTAAACCGATATATGAAATCAGGCTGCCGTCATCACCAAAGGTAATATAACGCAAGTAAATTAAATCAAATAACACAAAAACAATCAGTACAATTTGCACACCGCTCCACATATTTTTAAAAAGACTGATTCCAAAACGGTGAATCGTTAAATACGCAAAAAAGCTCATCTGACTGATGACGCTGAAAATTAGTCCAACACCCACCAACCATACGAAAGTAGATAAAATCTCCAGAACACTGCCCGCTTCAAACAACGGCTTGAATTGATCCCACCTTACAAGAAACCCTACTATCCCCGCTGTCAGTCCGCCTAATAACAGCGTCGAAAAAAACAAACGTACTAATTGACGACTATTCACTGCCAATCCCCCAATAATTGTACTTTTAGGTTAATTGTACCAATACAAGAGTCGAAATTCTATAAAATATCTCACTGATGCATAAAATTCAAAATTCCGCCCAACTTAACAATATCTCGAAGGGAAGGGGATTTCCGTTATGAAAAACAAAGTGTCATTCACTCTCCTCCTATTCATCCTTCTTACAGCCTGTTCTAACAACGATTCAATCAGCATTCAAGACGAGCAATACGAGGAAACGAAACAATTTGTTATAGACGTGCTGAAAACTGATGAAGGGAAAACAGCCCTTGCTGAAATTTTTTCGGATGAGGAAATGAAAGAGCAGTTAGTTATAGAGCAAGATGTGATTAGATCCTCCATCGAAGAAAATTTGACTTCCGAGCAGGCTATGGCTTTTTGGAAAGAAGTATTTCAGGATCCGACATTCGCTGCCTCATACGCCAAAAGTTTAGAGGCTGCTCACAAACAGTTGCTAATGGATCTGATGGAAGATGCGGATTATCGCAATCTGCTACTGGAAATCATGCAAGATCCTAAGATGGAAAAAGAAATAGCTGAGGTTATTAAAAGCAGTGACATTCGTGAAGAAATTAAAAATACCATTATCGAAACGTTTAGCAGCCCTATAGTGCAGGCAGAGTTGCAATCGATTTTATCACAGTCCGGTACACCCTCAGAATCCAAAGGAGATACTGAGTCAAATCAAACGGACACGGGAAGTGCTGGCAGCGGAGATTCCGGCGGCCAAAGCGGTAACCAGAGCGGCCCGCAATAATAGGTTAAAATAAGACCCGTCCAAACAATTTGGACGGGTCTTCCAATATATTACTTCTCAATAATATTAATGACTTTCTTAGCGATATCTTTATATATCTGGCCTAATTGGTGATCCTCTTCATAAATCGAAGGAGCAAAATCTTCTTCATTCCAGTCAGGCTGCTGCAGCGGCAATTGACCAAGAAGTTCTGTTTGAAGTTCTTCAGCTAGCTTTTGACCTCCGCCTTGACCGAACACATATTCTTTCTCTTTTGTAACCTTGCTTTCAAAGTAAGACATATTCTCGATGACACCGATTACTTCGTGCTCTGTGCGAATCGCCATCGCACCCGCTCTCGCTGCCACAAATGCCGCTGTCGGATGAGGAGTAGTCACAATGATTTCCTTACTTGCCGGAAGCATATTATGCACATCCAATGCTACATCTCCTGTTCCCGGAGGCAGGTCCAGAAGCAAGTAATCCAATTCTCCCCACTCAACTTCTGTGAAGAAATTATTCAGCATCTTACCAAGCATCGGTCCACGCCAAATAATTGGTGCGTTATCTTCCACAAAGAAGCCCATCGAAATGACTTTAACGCCAAAACGCTCAACCGGGATAATTCTTTCCCCGCGAACGACCGGACGCTTCGTAATCCCCATCATATCCGGCACACTGAAACCATAGATATCCGCATCGACAAGACCGACTTTTTTGCCAAGACGAGCAAGCGATGTCGCCAAGTTTACAGATACCGTTGACTTACCAACTCCACCCTTACCACTCGCAATCGCAATAAACGTCGTTTTGCTTGTTGGCGATAATAAACCTAAGCCATCTGCCGGCGCACTGCTGCCGCGGTATTTCTCTAATTCATCCTCAGAAAGCGCACCAAAGCGGATACCAACCGACTCGAATCCTGCCTTTTTCAGCAAATCGACAATCTTCATTTGCAATTGCAGCTGTTCGGGAGTGCCTGTTTTTGCGATATTGATTTTAACGCTTATATGATTCTTTTCAGGCTTTATTTTAATTTCTTGAATTCCGTTCGTTTCATTTAAATCTTTATGTAGAAAAGGGTCTTGTAATGCCCCTAACAGCTCTACTACTTGTTGTTCCGTCAACATAGAATAGCACCTCTCTTGAATTCATTCTCACCTTCAAGTATATCATAACTGTCGTAAATGAATGTTAATTCAAGATTTTCAGATAAATGGAATGACATCAGTTTTCTTCTTCATCTTCTATTGGCTCTTCTGTAAAATATCTCATTACACCCTCATAGACCGAAACAGCAATTTTATCCTGATAGTCTTCCCGCGCTAGTTCTTGCCGTTCTCTGGCATTCGATAAAAAACCTACTTCCACGAGTGCTCCAGGCTTCTTTGCATACTTCAATATATATACATGATCAATCGGTTTCGCCAATCTTTTTGTATTTTCCAGATTATCTTTTAATTCATCTTGTATAAAAGTTGCTGCCCATTTATTTTCTTTATAGCGCAACGTATAAAATGTTTGGGCTCCGCTCGAACTAGAGGATGGAAATGCATTCAAATGAATACTCAAAAACAGATCAGCCTGCGATTCATTAATCATTTCCAGCCGGTTTTTCAAATCCGTTCGTTTTCGGGCTCTGTAACCATCTACATCTCCTGCTAAATCTGCATCCTCCTCCCTCGTCATAATAACAAGGGCTCCCTGCTCCTGCAAATAATCCCGAAGCATTTTAGATATCGAAAGCGCAATATCCTTCTCTACCACTCCATCAACAACCGCTCCGCCATCAGGACCTCCATGACCGGGATCAAGAATAATCACTTTCCCTGATAGCGGCAGATTCCATGCTTTCCACGAGTATTCTCCAAGAAATTGAAAGGTTAAAATCAAAAATAACGATACGATCGCAATCGCCAAACCAGTATATTTTAGTCGACTCCACATTCCCCTTCCCTCCCACTCATCCTACACTTACCTTATGGGACGAGCAGAGCTTTTAGAACCTTTAATGCAATCGAAGTTTATAGCGCTTAGCGCCTTTAGCGAACCCATCCTGCCACCAGCAGTCTACATAACCTTCACATTGGTAATACAACGATTCATTATATAAATCATAGTCACTGACTTTCCCCCAATACAGGATGAAATTAAAAAGCGTATCAATCAAATGCTTTTCCTCTAGATAGCATCTTGACCTTACGTCTTCAATCGTCTCACCGTAAAAACCGAACTTACTAAAATTCGCTCCCAGCAAGTAGGATTCAATTGCTACATCATAGCAGCCTTCCTCAAGTACCTGCGAAAAAGCAACACCTAAGGAATGTTTCGTATTAAAAAACAATTGAAAGCGTTCCTTCAATAATTTTGGTGTTATTTCCTTTAAAACCGTACGTTCATATTTCAGTTGTTTATCTCTTCGCTTTTCCTTAAACGTCAAAATGACATTATCCAATACTTCACCTCATTCAAGGCTTTCCTTTATTCAGCATACACTCATTCAACAGCGATGAGTTACCTATAGTTTTCGATGAATCGCACAGCATAACCCTGCCTATTTCTGTGACGTTTAACAGCGACATGTATGTATATTAAAAAAAGACTCCCAAACCAAATGGTTTGAGAGCCTTGAAACGGTAATAAAATATTAACGTTTTGAGAACTGAGGCGCGCGACGAGCACCTTTAAGACCGTATTTTTTACGCTCTTTCATACGTGCATCACGAGTTAAGAAGCCTGCAGATTTAAGTGTTGGACGGTATGCAGGATCAGCTTGCAGTAAAGCACGTGCAATACCGTGACGGATTGCACCAGCTTGACCAGTGAAGCCACCGCCAGATACGTTTACAAGTACATCGTAGCTTCCAGTAGTTTCAGTAGCTACTAATGGTTGTTTAACAACTAAAA
>JBJFHH010000022.1:0-14372 GCA_051893475.1 Bacillus sp. (in: firmicutes)
ACCTTATTTTGGTAATGGGATATCATGGGTATGTCCTAGTTTTATAGAATTATATTGATAATTGTCCGTCGGACTGAAATTTTTTTAGTTAGAGGGGGGGATTTTTATGAGCAAACAGCGTGTTTCAAGGCGCCAATTTCTGAATTATACATTGACTGGTGTAGGAGGATTTATGGCGGCGGGATTATTAATGCCGATGGTTCGATTTGCAATTGATCCTGTTCTGACAGCGAGTGCAAGCGGTGATTTTATTGCGACGACCATGAAAGAAGGTGACCTGACGACCGAACCGCAGCGCATAAGCTTTTTAGTTCAGCAGAAAGATGCATGGTATGATTCTGAAGAAACAAGAGTAGCGTGGGTTTTTAAAGATGAAGCTGGTGAGATTGTTGCACTATCTCCAATCTGTAAACATTTGGGTTGTGTTGTAGATTGGAATACAGATTCCAAAAATCCGAATAGATTCTTCTGCAATTGCCATAATGGACTTTATGAAAAAAATGGCATGAATGTTGCAGGCACACCGCCGAGGGGACCTCTGGACATGTACTTAGTACAGGTAGAAGATGGAATTATCAAATTAGGTGCAATAGAGCCGAACAGAAACAAGGAGGCGTAATGTATGCTAAACAAGATCTACGATTGGGTGGATGAGCGTATCGATATTACGCCGTTGTGGCGCGATATTGCTGATCATGAAGTACCTGAACATGTTAACCCCGCCCATCATTTCTCAGCATTTGTTTATTGTTTTGGTGGATTAACATTTTTTGTTACGGTTATTCAAGTGCTGTCCGGGATGTTTTTGACGATGTACTATGTTCCGGATATTAAAAATGCTTGGGAATCGGTCTATTATTTGCAGAATGAAGTAGCATTTGGAAAAATTGTTCGTGGTATGCACCATTGGGGAGCATCTGTCGTTATTGTTATGATGTTTTTACATACTTTGAGGGTATTCTTCCAAGGAGCCTATAAAAAGCCGCGTGAGCTGAACTGGGTTGTCGGAGTATTAATTTTCTTTGTTATGTTAGGTCTTGGATTTACAGGCTATTTATTGCCGTGGGATATGAAAGCGCTGTTCGCAACAAAGGTTGGTCTGGAAATTGCGGGATCCGTTCCTCTCATAGGCGGACAAATTAAGACCTTGTTGGCGGGAGATCCACATATAGTCGGTGCAGTAACGTTAACACGATTCTTTGCAATCCATGTATTCTTCTTGCCGGCAGCTTTGCTTGGATTAGTGGCGGTTCACTTCATGATGATTCGAAAGCAAGGAATATCCGGTCCGTTGTAAGCCGATAAGGTCATAAATTTGAAATTTAGAAGCTTTTAACAAGAGGAGGGGATTGTACGATGCATCGTGGCAAAGGAATGAAGTTTGTAGGTGATTCGCGTATTAATGCGACAAAAACACCGAATATTCCGAAAGATTATTCGGAATACCCTGGTAAAACCGAAGCATTTTGGCCTAACTTTCTTTTGAAAGAATGGATGGTAGGGGCGGTTTTCTTAGTTGGATTTTTAGCTTTATGTGTTGCTCATGATCCGCCTTTGGAGAAAATGGCTGATCCGGCAGCTGTCGGATATATACCGTTGCCAGACTGGTACTTTTTATTCTTATATCAATTATTGAAATATACGTATGCTTCTGGTCCATATAATGTCATCGGTGCGATGGTCGTGCCTGGTTTGGCATTTGGAGGACTATTGCTGGCACCGTTTATCGACCGCGGTCCGGAAAGACGTCCTTTCAAGCGACCGTTTGCGACTGGATTTATGTTGCTTGCCGTTATCAGCATTTTCTATCTGACTTGGGCTTCAGTAGAGATGCACGACTGGGAAGCGGCGAAGAAGCAAGGTGAAATCGTGTTAGGACCTGAAATCGATCAAGAAGATCCTGGCTATGCTGTATATGAAGCGAACGGCTGTATAGGCTGTCATGGCGGTAATTTGGAGGGTGGAAACGGTGCACCTACTTTAGCAGGTACAGGGTTAACAGCTGAGGAAATTGCTGATATTGCAGTAAATGGAACAGGTGCTATGCCAGCGGGGCTTTATAAAGGGACAGATGAGGAATTACAATTACTTGCGGAATTTATTGCAGGGATTGAAGCTGAATAAGGGTAATTAGGGAAGATGATGGAGAAGCTTGCGAGCTTTGAATCATCTTTCTTTTGGTTTTGTTGCGTTATTGCAGGCAGAATCTATGCTATTTCCTCTTTTCTTCAGTTATGATAGATGAGCAGATTACATTTTAACAGAAACGGAGAAAAGTCAAATGAATATGATGTATACAGTACTTCGTGATAAAAAGTTTATTGTGCTGCTGTTAATTATAAATATTTTCGGTACGATTTACGGGTATGATTGGTACGGATGGCAGCTTGCTGAAACGGATCCGATTTTTATTCCATTTGTTCCGGACAGTCCGACAGCGTGTCTGTTTTTTGTGATTGTACTAATCGGATTTCTTATGAATAAGAATTTCGGACTGTTTGAGGCGCTTGCTTTTATATCGTTATTTAAATATGGTATATGGGCGGTTATTATGAATATATGGACGCTGATGGTCAGTGACAATTTTCATTGGACAGGCTATATGCTAATGGCCTCTCATTTAGCTATGGCGATTCAAGCGTTGTTGTATGCGCCATTTTATCGTATTAAGATGTGGCATCTTGCTGTTGCTGCTGTATTCACATTACATAATGAAATAATAGACTATGTCTTCGGACAAATGCCATGGTATGGCTCGTTGTCTATTTATATGAATGAAATCGCTTATTTCACATTTTGGTTGAGCGTGGTCTCAATTTTTGTTTGCTACTATTTTGGTATGAAAAAGCCGCGCTGGAAACTGTCGTTTTGAGTTTTTAGCTTAAGTTTTTCTTAAACAATTGTTTTGATTTTGGTTATACTAGCATTCTCTCTCTCATATAAGTAATAGAAGAAGAGGAGGGACATGCTATGTTGAAAAAAATCTTAATACTATTTGTTGCCGCTTATATATGTATTCCATATGCTAATATTGTAAATGCCTCTTCAGATTTGCAGGAACTTGATGCGAAAACAGATGAAATATTGCAAATGGTGAAGGTGCAGCGTTACGATCTGGCTTTGAAATTGCTAGATTCGTTTACTGCAAACTTCTTAAGTGCGACAGCAAGCGAGGGTGTTTTTACAACGGAGGAACAGAGAATTATTTATTCCGCATATGAAAACTTAATGATTCAAATGCAGAATGAGAAAGTTGAACATAATCAGAAGCTGAAGGCAGCAACAAAGCTGAGACTTGTGGTAGATGCCGTTCAGTCTGATAAAGAGCCGCTTTGGACGAATATGGAAGAAGAAATGATGGCTGCCTTTCAGGATACGATACTGGCTGCCGGCGAAAGTAATGCTGATATGTTTGAAACGGAATTGGATCGTTTGTTGTCTCAATACGATTTAATATATGCCAGCCTGCAGGTTGATTTCCATCCGGAAACGATTCAAATGCTGGATGCTCAATTTTATTATATCGATGAATATCGTCCGGAAGTGTATCTTAACGGAGTGGAGCAACAGCAGCTTGCTGTTCTTCAATATGAAATGCAATCGCTTTTTGATGAAATGAAGGAAGATGAGGCTGACCCGTCGCTCTGGTGGGTTATTATTTCCACCGGCAGCATTATTATTATCACCCTTTCATATGTCGGTTGGAAAAAATACCGAGGATCGAAAGAAAATTCAAAGCTTAAGAATAAACAGAAAGATTGACAGTTAATACTATTATTTCTAAAATGATAGTAATACTTTTTTTGGGAGGTAACAATGGCTAGTTATTTAATCTACTTGGCGATTATCATTCTGATTCCGATATATGCTCAATTCAAGGTGAAATCAACTTATAAAAGATATACAAAAGTTGCATCATCTTCGCGCATGACGGGGGCCGAAGTAGCAAGGAAAATTCTTGATGATAATGGTTTGTACAATGTTCATGTTGAAGAAACTAGAGGTTATTTGAGCGATCATTATGATCCAAGAAGTAAAGTTGTTCGTTTATCATCTGAAAATTATCACGGTCATTCACTAGCGGCAACGGCTGTATCTGCGCATGAGGTTGGCCACGCTATTCAAGACCAGCAGGATTACGCATTCTTAAGATTGCGTCACTCGCTTGTGCCGGTTGCAAACATTGGTTCAAACTTGTCATGGATTCTGATTTTGATCGGTTTTATCGCAGGTGCATCCAATTTCGTTCTGTTTGGGATTATCTGCATGCTTGCAGCAGTTTTATTCCAAATTGTAACGTTGCCTGTAGAGTTCAATGCTTCAACGAGAGCGATGGATCAAGTGGTATCACTTGGCATTATCCGCTCAGATGAAGAGCGTGAAACGAAAAAGGTTTTAAATGCAGCAGCATTAACATATGTGGCAGCAGCAGCAGTTGCTGTTCTTGAATTAGTTCGTCTAATCATGATTTACACTGGTATGAATTCTGACGATTAATTAGAAAACAGGTTGTTCCTAAAGCAATGCTTTGGGGAGCAACCTGTTTTTTTAAACGTTCATTCCGGTTATTTTTTTATATGTATCAAAAATAAAGCTTTGATACACGTTTTTGGGCAATTGTTTCACCAAATTATAGCCGAGTGTAATTTCCACCATTGCTTTTTCATGCTGTCCCAGCTCTTCGTAGCAGATGGCGCGAATGGCATAAATCTGGTAAGCAATGGCTAAATCGTATGGGTGGTGGATATAATTAGGTATTTCTAAGTCCTGCACTAATTGCAAAGCTTCTTCAAAACGTCTTAAAGCCCAAAGTGAATAGGCTTTTTCAAATTGGAATAGTAAACTGAAGTTCAACGACTCTTCTTTTGGTGCGTTCAGTGTATCGTCTAGTAAAGTGAGCGCTGCTTTGTAGTCCTTTTTATATTGATTCAAACAATGTGCTTTAACGTAAGTAAAATACATGCTAGCCAAATGATCATCAACAAAAGCAACATATTGTTCCAGTTTCAGCATATAATATTCGGCAGCTTTTTCATCATGATTCATAATGGAATGAATCAAAATAAGACGGTATAAGTCATCGATGCGATAAAAGATTTTCTCTTTTTTAGATAAGTCGATTCCTTTGTGCAAGTGCTTCATAGCATGGTCGATATCTTCAACTGCTAAATACATAATCGTTAACATATAGTGCATATCAAGTTTAGATAAGCTATTGATGAAATGCTGCTTTCCTTCTGTCTGTGCTTCGGCTTCATGCAAAAGTTGCAGAGCGTCTTTGTATTGATGTTGCTCAAATTGTCTTAAACATAAATGAATATAACAATCTAAGACGTGGTTAATCATATTTAATTCCTGATATCGTGAGATGGCGTCTCGCATATATGATTCTTCTGTGAATGTGCCTGTTATATAGACAATGCGGGCATATAAATCTAATAACCGCGCATTTTCATAATTTCGTTTATGAAGATTTGAAATGTTCGGTTCAATCAATTTCTCAATTGGTTCATACATTTCTTTTGTATTGGCTTCAGCATATAATTGTTCTGCCTTGTTAAGTAAGAGGCGAATTTCTTCTGTATCGTCATCTTGAAGCAACGTGTTCACTTCAACATCAAGCCTGCTTGCGATAAAATGCAAGCTTTCCATTGATGGCTGTGCTTTACCGTTCTCTATAAGGCTGAGCATGCTTTTGGACAGTTGATCGCCTGAAAGTTTCTCCAGCGTCAATTTTTTTTCTTTCCTTATTTTTCTTATTCGTTTTCCAATCTCATTCATGTTTTCACCCCATTAGCAGACGTCGGTCTATTGGTTTAATTATATTAAACTGTATTCGTGTAGTAAAGTTAGGAAAAGTTCAATTTAATTTAATTTCTATCTTGTTTGGAAAAACATTCCTATGGTATATTATGTTTAATTAAATTAAACATTGATGGACGGGATGGTGTTTTTTGATGAATGAAGCAATGAAGATGCAGAAAGCGACGTATCACTTATGGACATTTTTGATAAGTAAAATGATATCCTCATTAGGTTCTAACGTATATTCATTTGGCCTTAGTCTGTATATTTTAGCGATGACAGGTTCCGCGTTGAGCTTTGCTGCTAATATGATTTGCAGTATTTTGCCTAGAACAATATTGGCGCCGGTAGCCGGTTATTTGTCAGATCGTTTTTCGAAAAAAGTACTTGTGCTGACTGGTCAGGCAGGTGCAATCGTATCGGTTGGAGGGCTGCTTCTCTATTCAAGTATGTTTGATTTGTCGTTGCTGGCTGTATACATTACAACTGCTTGTTATTCAATCAGCAGTACGTTCACAAGTGTAGCCTTCAGTTCTTCGATTGCCAATTTAGTCGATGAAAGCCGAATCCAAAAAGCGATGTCTTTTAATCAATTATCATATTCTATTGCCGCAATAGGCGGTCCTGTTATCGGAGGAATGATGTACGGCTTCGTTTCAATGCAAATCTTTTTGCTCATTCATATGACCGCTTACGCGATTTCCTTATTGTTAGAAGCAACAATGAATTTCCGTCTGTTCAGTGTGAATGCATCAAAGGTTGACGTACAAAAGGAAGGTATAGTGACAAGTATGAGAAAGGGCCTTCTTTATGTGAAAGGAAAGCGGATTGTTTCAATGATTTTATGGGTATCGTTATGGCTTAACTTCTTTTTTACAGCTTTTAATGTGGGCGGAGTTTACATTTTAGTGGAAATTTTGAAAGTTGAAGCAAAACATATAGGAGTCATTGAAGCCGCTGGAGCAGTCGGGATGTTAATTGCATCCATTTATATGTCGTCGAGGAGCACGGTTAAAAATCCGCTCATGTTTTCGAAGCGAGCGATTTTAACAATGTCAGTCATTATAGGAATTCTCGCTGTTCCATTAATGATTAATTTACCTTATATCGGTATTGTTATCTTTTATATGATTACGATGTTTGGTTTAACGAGCTGTGGTGTTTTAACGAATACACCGATTGGAGTGCTGCTGCAAACGGAGGTGGATGAAGCATATAGAGGAAGGGTGTTTGGCATTTTAGAAACGATGGCTATGGGGATGATGCCACTTGGCACGATGCTGTTTGGCCTGCTTTATGATCTTGTTCCGGCGCATTTGCTCTTGCTTGGCTCCAGTGCGGTATTAATCATCATTACGCTGTATATGTTCCGGCCTTCAATGATGCGAATGGCACAAGTTGATTATGCTGCGGAAAAAGCAGAGATCGTATAGTGTGGATAAGATAAGCCATCTGCTGCAGATGGCTTATTCTTGTTCAATATTTAATGCTCAATCGGATTTTTATTTTCATCCAATGTAAAGCCTTCTCCTAGTACATCGTGCACCATGCTCACTGTGACAAATGCGTGAGGGTCCACAGAAATAATCGTGTTTTTTAAACGGACCATTTCCTTTTTGCCGACAACGCAATACAAAACATCGCGATCAACCTTTGAGTAAGGACCGTGTCCGCGCAAAATCGTAACCCCGCGTTCCATCTCTTTTAAAATCACATCGGCAATTTCTTCATTTTTATCGCTAATAATCATCGCACCGCGGGCAGAGTAGGCTCCTTCTTGCATAAAGTCAACAAGGCGAGCTCCGATGGCAACCGCGATTAATGTATACATCGCTTCCCGAATCGATAAATAGGTAAATAAAGAAAGAATAATGACGCATGAATCAAAAATAATCATTGTTCGGCCCATTTTCCAGCCGACAAATTTTTGGACGAGACGGGCAATAATATCGACGCCTCCTGTTGTGCCTCCATATCGGAAAATGATGCCTAAGCCAATACCGATAAAGGCACCAGCAAATAATGAAACAAGCATTAGATCATTTTCAAGACCGAGACTGATTTGATATCTTTCAAAAATCCATAGCCATACAGAAAGTGCGACTGTGCCGATAATCGTATAAAGAAAAGAGTTTCGTCCTAAAAATTTCCAACCGATTAAAAATAACGGGAGATTTAAAGCCAAATTAGAATAAGAGGGATTAATACTAAACAATTGATAGAGTATAAGCGTTAAACCGGTGAACCCGCCCTCAGCCAAGTTATTTTGCATATTGAAGTGAACTAAGCCGAATGCAAAGATGGCAGCGCCTAAAAGAATAAAGAATATATTTTTATATTTTAATCCAAAAATCATTGCAAAACCTCCAAACGAAAAAGACATCAGCATGCGTACTCATTATAATAGAAAAATAAGAAGAAAGCCAATTGCTGTTCAATTAACAAATATAGCCGAGTTGCTTGTGAGCAATTGAAATGCTTCTTTAATTTAGCTAATATGTAAGGATGCACATTGCTCGTGTGAATCTGTAAATTTCAGTCTGCAGTCAAACATTTGCTATAATAGAAATATATTTGTTGATAAGGGTGATACATAATGGCTAAGAGCATGAAGGACATGCAGGTGGATGTTGATCAGTACATCGGTCAGTTCAAAGAAGGTTACTTCAGTCCGCTGGCAATGCTGGCACGTTTGACGGAAGAACTGGGCGAGCTTTCTCGTGAAGTCAATCATTATTACGGAGAAAAGCCGAAGAAGGCAACAGAGACAGAAAAAGAAATACAGGAAGAACTGGGTGATATGCTTTTTGTGCTTATTTGCTTTGCCAATTCGTTAAACATCGATTTGGAAGAAGCGCATGAGATGGTCATGAATAAGTTTAAAACGCGTGATAAAGATAGATGGACAAAAATTGAAGAAGAGATGGGGAACGAATAAGATGGAAAAAATCAGAATCGCAGTAGCCGGTCCGCGCGGCAGAATGGGGAAAGAGGCGGTTTTACTAGTACATAATACAGAACATTTTGAGCTTGTTGCAGTAATCGACAGAAAAAATGATGGCGGAAACTTACAAGATGTAAAAGGCTTTGAGAACATTTCTGCACCGATTTTTACGGATATTAAAAACTGCTTTGAAACAGTTAAAGCTGATGTTTTAATTGATTTGACAACGCCTGAATTCGGCATGCTGCATACAGTGACAGCCCTTGAGCATGGTGTCCGCCCGGTCGTTGGAACTACCGGTTTCACGAAAGAAGATTTACAAAAATTACAGGATATGTGTGAAGCGAAAGGCTTAGGCTGTATCATCGCTCCTAACTTTGCGCTTGGAGCGATTTTAATGATGAAATTCTCGCAAATGGCAGCAAAATATTTCACGGATGTGGAAATCATTGAAATGCACCATGATCAAAAGCTGGATGCTCCGTCGGGTACAGCGGTAAAAACAGCAGAACTTATTCAAGAAGTGCGCGAAAGCAAACAGCAGGGGCATCCTGATGAGAAGGAAACGATTCCTGGAGCTCGCGGAGCAAACGTTGACGGAATGCGCATTCACAGCGTACGTCTGCCTGGACTGATTGCACATCAGCAAGTAATGTTCGGAGCATATGGTCAATCGTTAACGATTCGCCATGATTCATATAATCGCGAATCATTCATGTCAGGTGTCAAGCTGGCAGTCGAAAATATAATGAAGATTGATGTGTTAGTATACGGATTGGAAAACATTATTGAATAGGAGCGAATGTCCGATGAATATTGCGCTAATTGCTCATGATGAGGAAAAAGAGAATTTGATTGGTTTTGTGACAGCGTATTTGCCTATTTTTCAAAAGCATACTTTATTTGCAACCGGTACGACGGGACAGAAAATCAGTGATGCAACAGGACTATCAATTCATCGCTTTCAATCGGGGCCATTAGGGGGAGATCAGCAAATCGGCGCGAAAATTGCCGAAAATGAAATGGATGTCATTTTCTTCTTTCGCGATCCATTGACGGCTCAGCCTCATGACCCGGATATTAACGCGCTTGTAAGATTATGCGATGTATACAAAATTCCGATTGCGACAAATATCGGAACAGCAGAGGTTCTTATTCGCGGATTGGAATCAGGTTATATTGATTGGAGAAATTTAAAATAGTTAAGGTGAGAGAGACATGCAGAGAGAAATAGACATCCTTGCTTTCGGAGCGCATGCTGATGATGTCGAAATCGGTATGGGAGGAACAATAGCAAAATTTGCCGCATCCGGTAAACGTATCGTTATTTGTGATTTAACACAAGCTGAAATGTCTTCGAACGGCACCATTCATACAAGAATGGAAGAAGCAAAAAATGCCGGTGAAGCTTTAGGAATTATGCATCGAATAAATGCGTACTTACCTGACCGGGGTTTATTGTTAAAGGAAGAATATATATCGCGCATCGCTTCCATTATCCGGATTTATCAACCAAAGCTGATCTTTGTGCCGTATGAAATCGATCGTCATCCCGATCACGGCAATTGTGCAAAACTGGTTGAGGAAGCTTGTTTTTCTGCAGGTGTAAGAAAGTTTATAGACGAGCGGGACCAGCAGCCGCATCGCGTTGAAAATATATATTATTATATGATAAACGGTTTCCATAAACCGGATTTTGCAGTGGATGTAACGGAGTTTATCGAGGCAAAAACAGAAGGGCTAAAAGCCTATAAAAGTCAATTTGAAATGACGGAATCAAGCTATAAAACACCGCTGGTCGATGACTACATTGAGAGTATCATCGCTAGGGACAAAATGATTGGCAAGGAAGTCGGCGTTCGATATGCGGAGGGCTTTTTCAGCAAAAAGCCATTACTGTTGTCACATGATTTATTAGGAGGAAAGGCATGAGTTTAAATATCGGGATTATTTGTTATCCTTCAGTAGGCGGATCAGGAGTCGTTGCAACAGAGTTAGGAAGACTATTGGCGGATAAAGGCCATAATATCCACTTTATTTCAAGCTCTATGCCGTTTCGTTTAAAAAAAGTTCATCCGAGAATATGCTTTCACAGTGTCGAAGTGAATCATTATTCTGTTTTTCAATACCCGCCGTATGACTTATCATTGGCGAGCAAAATTGCCGAAGTGGCGAAAAGAGAAAAACTGGATATTTTGCATGCGCATTATGCAATGCCTCATGCTGTTTGCGCGATATTGGCCAAGCAGATGATTGACCATGATGTGAAGGTTGTCACAACACTGCACGGAACGGATATATCAATTTTAGGCAATGATCATTCTATGCAGGAACTTATTAAATTCGGAATCGAAAAATCAGATTATGTGACAGCGGTATCAAACGCGCTTGCTGAGCAAACGCTGTCAATCGTCAAGCCGGATAAAGAAATACACACTGTCTATAATTTTATTGACGAAAGAGTATACAAACAGCATTTGGAAAGCGACTTAAAGCAGGAATTGGGGATTAATGGAGAGAAAGTATTAATCCATGTTTCCAATTTCAGAGAAGTGAAAAGAGTGAAGGATATCGTTCACGTTTTTGCGAAGGTGAAGCAAGAAATGCCGGCCAAGCTTCTAATGGTCGGGGACGGACCGGAGATGAGCAATGTTTGCGAGCTTGTCGATTCTATGAAGCTGCAGAGTGATGTGCTGTTTTTAGGTAAGCAGGAAAATGTTGAGGAACTATATAACATCAGTGATTTAATGCTGCTGCTTTCAGAACAGGAGAGCTTCGGTCTTGTATTGCTGGAAGCAATGGCTTGCGGCGTTCCTTGTATCGGCACCAATATAGGGGGTATCCCTGAAGTAATCGATCACGGGAAAACGGGCTATATTTGCGAGCTTGGAGACATTGAGAGTGGAGCGAATTTTGCACTAGAATTACTTCAAAATGAAGAACTACATGCAGCATTCGTTAAAAACTGTACAGATATTGTCCAGACGAAATTTCAATCGGCAACGATCATTTCGCAATATGAAGAAATTTATAATAAACTTCTGCAAAATAAGTGAGAGGAATGAATTATGAACGAGCACTTTCAACGAGCAATACCTTTATTAAATAAAATAGAACAACACGGGTATGAAGCTGTGTTTGTCGGTGGCAGCGTGCGCGATTTTTTGCTGAATCGCGCCATTCACGATGTCGATATTGCCACATCGGCTACACCTGAGGAAATCAAGGCGATTTTTCCGAAAACGGTTGATGTCGGCATCGAGCACGGAACGGTAATGGTGTTAGCTTTTGGAGAAAGCTATGAAATTACAACATACCGGGCTGAAAGTGAATATGTCGACCACCGCAAACCGAAGGAAGTTAAATTTATTCGTTCTCTTCATGATGATTTGCAGCGCCGCGATTTTACAATGAATGCTATTGCGATGAATAAGAACGGTGAATTAATCGATCCGTTTCACGGTCAGCAAGCGATTCGTCATCAATTGATTGAAACGGTCGGAGATGCCAATGAGCGCTTTGAGGAAGATGCACTTCGAATGATGAGAGCCCTGCGGTTTGTTAGTCAGCTATCTTTCACATGCTCATCGGAAACGCTTAAAGCGCTTGTCTTCAATAAAGAGCTGCTGGCTACTATTTCCGTTGAACGGATTACTTCTGAATTTGGCAAGCTGCTGGATGGCATCAATGTTCAAGATGCCATCCGCTTATTAACAGAAACGGATTTACTTGCATATTTGCCGGAATTAGCCGGCAAACATGATCACATGCTGCAGCTGGCAAGCTATCCAATCCATGAGCTGAAGAGCGAAGATGAGAAATGGGCTTTGGCGATGCTATGTACCGATACGCTTGAAAACGTGGAAAAAACATTGAGAAAATGGCGATTATCTGTGAAGCGAATCCGCTCGATCCGTACGATTATGAAACTGGTAAAAGAGCTTCCTGAATGCCCTAACTTGAAGTGGCTGCTCTTTCAAAACGGCATTGAATATACAATAAGTGCTAATCGTGTACTATCTGTATTAGGATCTGCCGCGGTAATAGAAGAAAATCTATTAAGGGATGAGTGGCATTCGCTTGTCATTCATGAACCATCTGAACTGGCTGTGAAAGGTACTGACTTGATGAAATGGGCGCCTGAACGGAAAAGCGGACCATGGATCTCAGAAGCATTGTCGAGTATTTCTGAGAAAGTAATAAATGAAGAAATCAAGAATGAGAAAGAGTGTATATTCGAGGAGGCAAAGCGATGCAATCTCATATAAGAAAGCAATTATTAGATGCCTTTGCGAACGCGGGAGATGATTTCATATCGGGGCAATCAATTGCTGAAATTACAGGTTCATCGAGAACAGCTGTATGGAAGCATATTGAAGCGCTTCGCAAGGATGGCTACACGGTGGAGGCTATCCGCCGCAAGGGCTACCGCATTACCGGATTTCCGGGTAAGATGTCAGCTGACAGCATTAGAATGGCTTTGAATGGCACAACTTTCGGGGAGCACATTTATTATTTTGATTCTGTCGATTCGACGCAAAAAATAGCAAATGAGCTAGCTAGCAATGGTGCCACAGAAGGTACAATTGTAGTGGCGGATCAACAAACCGGAGGCAGAGGAAGACTGGCGAGAAAATGGTTTTCTCCGGAGAACACCGGGATTTGGATGAGCTTAATCATTAAACCGAATATTCCAATCTATCAGGCGCCGCAGCTGACACTGTTAACCGCTGTTGCAGCAGCAAAAGCAATTGAAGAGCAAATTTCAATCGCTCCATATATCAAGTGGCCGAATGACCTTTTGTTGAATAACAAAAAAATAACCGGGATATTGACAGAAATGCAAGCGGAGGCAGATTCTATTCATTCGATTATTATTGGCATCGGCATTAACGTCAATCAGAAGCAAACCGATTTTCCTGAAGAACTGCAGGAAATCGCTAGTTCGCTTCAAATTGAAACTGGACAAATCTTTGCCCGCGAGGCCATCATCAGCTCATTTTTGCGACATTTTGAAAATCTTTATATGGTTTATCAAAAAGAAGGCTTTGCAGTCGTGAAGGAATTATGGGAAAGCTATGCCATCAGTGTCGGCAGAACGATTACAGCAACGACCATTAATGAAAAAATAGTCGGAGTCGCTCTCGGTATCACTGATCAAGGCGTCCTGCTGATCAAGGACGAGCAAGGACAGATTCACAACATCTACTCGGCGGATATCGAAATATAAGATTTGAAAAAACAGGGTTTCTGAAAGACATTTAAGTATTTTCAGAGATTCTGTTTTTTATTTTATATGCACTAGTTTAATTGCGGATGAATTGTGCAGAGAAGCATGGTGAACGAAAGGCCGGTTACTCGGTTTGGTGTTCGTGAAACGGTGGACTTGTAAACAAGAATGGCTTTTTGTTCAATATAGAGTTAAACCGAGTACTCAAAAATAACCATTGCTTGTTGAACTAACAGAGTCTTATTATGGTATGTTGTTATGTTTAAACGTATTTCAACATAACCCACACAATACCACTCATGATAAAAAAGAAAATCCCGCACATAAAATACCGAAACAAAAGCAATTTGCAGAATAATTATGAAAACGGTTTATTTTTTTGTAGCATACCTC
>JBJFHH010000022.1:14472-23277 GCA_051893475.1 Bacillus sp. (in: firmicutes)
AAAAGCAATTTGCAGAATAATTATGAAAACGGTTTATTTTTTTGTAGCATACCTCTTGGGTACTCTGTTATAATGACCTTGGGCAGTATCGACTACAGAACTGCACCTTGCAGGACAGTGAAGATGAATGAAAAAAATAGTCTGCCTAGATCCAGAATGGACAAGGACAGAGGGATGAAAACACAATGTAATCGCTACGGAATCCTTCTCTTGCATTTTGAAGGTTTTTTTTAATGCGATGAAATCGGTGTGTAATTTATCTCCTCTACATTAAAGGAGGAATAAAGTGATGAAACTTTCAGGTCATTTTTTGAAAATGAAAGAAGAAAAAGAAAAGATTGTGATGCTTACGGCATATGACTATCCTTCGGCGAAGCTCGCTGAAGAGGCAAATGTAGACATGATTTTAGTAGGCGATTCTTTAGGGATGGTCGTACTGGGTTATGAATCTACTATTCCGGTAACAGTAGAAGATATGATTCACCATTCAAAAGCTGTTAAACGCGGTGCGAAGGATACGTTTACTGTAACGGATATGCCGTTTATGAGCTATCACTTATCAATAGATGAAACATTAAAAAATGCAGCCCGCATTATGCAGGAAGGGCAAGCTGATGCTGTAAAAGTGGAAGGTGCAGATGAAGTGCTTTATAAAATATCCGCTTTGACGAAGGCTGGCATTCCGGTTGTTGCTCATCTTGGTTTGACTCCGCAATCGGTTGGCGTGCTTGGCGGCTATAAAGTACAGGGGAAAAGCGCAGAAGCGGCAGAGAAGTTAATCGAAGATTCGATTAAATGTCAGGAAGCCGGCGCAATTGCCTTAGTTCTTGAATGTGTTCCACACCAAGTTGCTGCATTAATTACAGAAAAATTAAGCATACCGACAATCGGAATCGGTGCCGGAAATGGCACGGACGGACAAGTTTTAGTTTATCATGATGTCATTCAATACGGTGTAAAACGATTGCCGAAATTTGTGAAAGCATACGGCAATGTCAATGAGAGCATCTCTTCTGCAATTTCATCCTATGTACATGAAGTAAAAGACGGTTCTTTCCCTGATGAAAAGCATTCGTTCACGATGAAAGAAGAAGAAGTTACGGCATTATACGGAGGAAAGTAACGATGATCTCAACTAAATTAAAAATTTATACAAAAGCGCAAGAGCTTCAACAAGAATTACAGCAGTTAAAAATGAGCGGCAAGAAAATCGGCTTTGTGCCGACGATGGGTTATCTGCATGAAGGGCATGAGCAGCTTCTAAAAGAAGCCCGCCAAGAAAACGATATTGTTGTATTAAGTATTTTCGTTAATCCGCTTCAGTTCGGAGCAAATGAAGACTTGGATAAATACCCGCGTGACATCGAGCGCGATGAGCAAGTGGCATTGAAACAGAACGTTGATTTTATTTTTTATCCGACTGTTGAAGAAATGTATAAAGAAGGTCCGTCCGTTACGGTGAAGGTTGAGAAGAGAACCGATGTGCTGTGCGGCAAGTCCAGACCGGGACATTTCGACGGAGTTGCAACTGTTGTCACGAAGTTGTTCAACATTGTCGGTCCTCACAACGCTTATTTCGGCATTAAAGATGCACAGCAAGTGGCTGTTGTAGAAGGATTAGTGGCGGATTTTAACATGCCGATCAATATAGTGCGTGTGCCGATAGTTCGCGAAGAAGACGGTTTGGCGAAAAGCTCGCGCAATGTGTATCTTTCAGAACATGAAAGAAGGGAAGCGAAGCAGCTGTATGCCAGCCTGCAAATCGCACAGGACTTAATCGCGGCAGGTGAAAGAAATCGCAAGCGTATTATTTCTGCTATTGAGTCTCATTTAGTAAAATATACGAGCGGGACAATTGATTATATTGAAGTGTATTCATATCCTCAGTTAAAGGAAATGGACACTCTTGAAGGGGAAATTATCATTGCCCTTGCGGTAGCATTTAAATCTGCCAGATTAATAGACAATTGCATTATCACACTATAATTCGAATAACGGGGGAATATCTGTGTTTAGAACGATGATGAAGGGGAAAATTCACCGTGCCACTGTAACGGAGGCAAACTTAAATTATGTAGGGAGCATTACGATCGATGAGGATCTTCTGGATGCGGTAGACATGTTGCCTAATGAGAAAGTGGCAATTGTAAACAATAATAATGGTGCCCGCTTAGAGACATATATTATTGCCGGTGAAAGAGGAAGCGGAGTTGTTTGCTTAAACGGCGCTGCAGCACGCTTAGTTCAGCCTGGCGATATCGTTATTATTATTTCATATGCGCTCGTTGCCGAAGAGAAAGTGAAGGAACATACTCCTCGCGTTGCGATTATGGATGAAAACAATCAAATAAAAGAAATCATTGCCCACGAGCCGGAAGCAACGATTTTATAATAATTGACATATAAACAGCTGACGTCATTGAATTGAAAGCTTATAATCATGTAAGATGTGATTATGGACTTACGATGAAGTGAAGTCAGCTTTTTTATTGTCTATCTAAACTTATTCAGATATTTTGAGGTGTACAAGAATGACTCAACGTTATGTTGTAGTGGATTTAGAGACAACCGGAAATTCGGTGAAAAAAGGCGATAAGATTATACAGTTCGCGGCAGTAGTCGTTGAGAATAATCAAATCGTTGATGAATACTCGACGTTTATAAATCCAGAGCAACCATTATCTCCATTTATAGAAGAATTAACAGGAATTCAATCATCACAGCTCGTGGATGCTCCGCGCTTTTCCGAAGTGGCACCCAAAATTGCAGAAATATTGCAGGACAGTTGTTTTGTTGCGCATAATGTCTTGTTTGATTTGACTTTTTTGCAAGATGAATTTTTACAAAACGGGTTTGAGCCCTTTTATTGTTCAACAATTGATACGGTAGAGCTGGCGAAAATCATTCGTCCGCAGGCGACGAGCTTTAAATTATCTCATCTCGCTGAAGAGGAGGGATTCGAGCACGACCGGCCACATCAGGCGGACAGCGATGCCGAAGTTACAGCTCAGTTATTTATCAATTTCTGCGAGGAATTAAGGAAGCTACCTCTTGTTACATTAAAGCAGCTGTATCGGTTATCGTACTCACTAAAAAGCGAAATATCCGAACTGCTGGCGTTGATTTTGAAGGAACGTATGTCGGTCAGTCCGATTCATTATCCGCATTTGCAAATACATAAAGGGATTGCTATTCGTAAACCGGAGGCAATCAGCAAAGTGCCATATGACGGTGATGCGGTGTATCCGGAATCAGCAGAAGAAAAGATTGCTTTATTAAATAAAGCTTTTCCGCATTTTGAGCTTCGCAATGATCAGCTGAAAATGATGGATGCAGCTTATCATATTTTTAATGACCAGAAAATAGCCATCATTGAGGCCGGAACAGGTCTTGGCAAAACATTGGGTTATTTGGTGCCGGCGGCTTTCTGTTCATTGGCGCATCATGAGCCGATTATTGTAAGCACCTATACAATTGAGCTTCAAAACCAGCTGATTCATAAGGAGCTGGTGAATCTCCATAATATGCTGCCTTTCGAATTAAAGACAGCTGTATTGAAGGGACGTCCGAACTATATTAGCCTGGCTCAATTTGATCGGGCTTTGCGGACGAAGGATGACAATTATGAAACGGCGCTTATTAAAATGCAAATCCTTGTTTGGCTTCTGCAAACCGAAACGGGCGATCGCGATGAGCTTAATATGACAGCGGGCGGAGAATTGTTTTGGGAAAGGCTGCAGAGCGCTAAAAGTCCATCTAATGATCATGAACGTTCTTGGCAGCAGTTAGACTTTTACGAAAGAGCGAAAGAAAATGCCAAAGATGCTGATTTAATTGTCACCAATCATGCCTTTTTGATGTCTGATTTCTTCTCCAATAACGGAAAAAGCATGAATAACAGTCTGCTCATAATCGATGAAGCCCATCAGCTTGAAAATGCGGCGTTAAAGCATTTAGGCTCCAGCATCGATTATGTGAGTTTGAAAATGATGATGAACAAACTCGGATTTTATGATCAAAAGCAGCTTTTGTATAAATTGCTTAATATGGTCAATGACCTTGGCGGTAAAAATAATCATGGTGAGACTGACCGTTTGTTGCATGATGTCATTTATGAAATTGAGCAATTTTTTCAGTTGCTTTCTAAAGCATGTGAGGATTCTCAAAAGAATATGCACAATAAAAATGCCGTTTCCCTGCAAAGCATTTTGAAAAACCACATAAATAGTCAACCGTTGACGCATTTGGCGGAGCGTCTTCATAAGCAACTGCAAACGCTGTCGGCTTATTTGTTTGATTATACAGCTTATGTGACGGAGAACGGCCAGCCGGGGAAAACGCAATTATTTCACTTGTCGGAGATTGAAAGTATTGCTGAATTTTTCAGAAGCCGTGCAGACAATTTCCTGGAATACTTTTTGCGCAATAAAGATTCGTTCCTTTATTGGGTTGAGTGGCATAAAAACAGTCCGGGACAGTATGTTTATTTATATTCGCAGCCGATTTCAGGCGGCCAAGAATTGTGGCATCGATTTTTTGCGCAGCAAAATAGCGTGATTTTGACGTCATCGACATTAGCGGTAAAGGGCTCTTTTGAATATATAAAAAACAAGCTTGGTCTCCATCATCATGATATCGAAACGTTCGCTTTTCCTTCTCCGTTTCGCTATAAGGAAAAGGTGAAATTGCTGGTGGCAAGCGATATACCGGAAGTAAATAAGGTTAGTCAGGTCCATTATGTGGAACAGATTGCGCAATATATCGAACAAGCGGCATTAGCCTGCAAAGGAAGAATGCTGGTGCTGTTCACTGCGCAGGAGATGCTTCGGGATGTGCATGAGTCGCTTAAGGAACTATCATCATTGGAGGATTTCAATCTGTTATCGCAAGGTATATCAAGCAACAGTAAAACAAGGCTAATAAAGTACTTCCAAAACTTCGATAAGTCGATTTTACTTGGAACTTCGAGCTTTTGGGACGGTCTTGACTTGCCGGGTGAAACGCTGCAATGTCTCATGATTGTCAGACTGCCGTTTTCGCCGCCAAATGAGCCTTTGACGGAAGCGAGATGTGACCAAATCAGAAATGCAGGCGGAAATCCGTTCACGGAATATGCTTTGCCTGAGGCAATTATGCGCTTCAGACAAGGATTTGGCCGACTGATTCGAACGAATGAGGATAAAGGCGTTTTTATCGTATGTGACCGCAGAATTATTACAACACAATACGGAAAAGACTTTTTGCTGTCGATTCCGGATGTGGCGGTGAATGAAGTGAACTTGCAGGGTGTTCAAAATTCTATAAAACAGTGGCTAAAATAATATTTTTCCAAAAACTTTATTTTTCGGACAAAAAAGCTGTTATAATTGTAGAAGATTGAGGCATAACTACATCTTATCGAACATAAAGCGAGTGGTTTATTTGAAAAAATGGATTATAAGTATAGGTATTTTGCTTTTACTATTTGTTGGCTACGTTATAGCCAGTTTTTATATAGGAATGGATTATAAGAAAACAGCCGAAGAGGAAGCTGTTGCAATCGCTTTGAAGGAAGGCGGTCTTGTTAGCGTGAGCGATTATTATCTTTATCACGGGCAAGAAGCTTACTCTGTTGTTGTAGGCAAGGATGATGAAGGTACGGAATACGTGCTTTGGATTCCGAAAGACATTGAAAATGCTTCCGTAAAGAAAATGAAATATGAGGAAGGCGTTTCAGAAAACGAAATTGTGGCAACTGTTAAAGAGAAGTACAATCCGAAAGAAATCGTTTCCGTCAAAATCGGGATAAAAGATTCGAGCCCGATTTGGGAAGTTACTTATAAAGATAGCGATGATAACTTAGTATTTGCGGATTTCGATTTTAAAAAATAATCTAAGTGCAGACATTAGGGGGATTTAAAGGATGAAACTTGCAAAACGTGTTCAAGCTCTAACACCATCAACTACGTTGGCGATTACGGCGAAGGCGAAGGAATTAAAAGACCAAGGTCTGGATATTATCGGTCTTGGTGCTGGTGAGCCTGATTTTAATACGCCTCAGCATATTATTGATGCAGCGACAGCATCCATGAATGAGGGTCAAACAAAATATACGCCTTCAGCCGGGCTGCTTAAGCTAAAGGAAGCGATTGCTGCGAAACTGTTAAGAGACCAGCAGCTTGAATACAAGCCGTCAGAAATCATTGTTGCTTCCGGAGCGAAGCATGCTTTATATACATTATTCCAGGCAATTTTAGATGAGGGCGATGAAGTCATCATTCCGACACCTTACTGGGTCAGCTATCCAGAGCAAGTAAAACTGGCTGACGGTGTTCCGGTTTATATTGAAGGGAAAGAAAGCAATTCCTTCAAAATCACACCTGAGCAATTGGAAGCTGCCATTACAGAGAAAACGAAGGCAGTCATCATTAATTCACCAAGCAACCCGACTGGCATGCTGTATACTGCTGAAGAATTGCAGCAACTTGGTGAAATTTGCTTAAAGCACGATATTTTGATTGTGTCTGATGAAATCTATGAAAAATTAGTATACGGAGATCATAAGCATGTGTCGATTGCTCAACTTTCTCCGGAGTTAAAGAAACAAACAGTAATTATTAACGGTGTTTCTAAATCGCACAGTATGACGGGATGGAGAATCGGCTATGCATGCGGAGAGGAAGCACTGATTAAAGCGATGACAAACCTGGCGAGCCACAGTACATCCAATCCGACTACAACGGCTCAATATGGAGCAATTGCTGCCTACGATGGATCACAGGAAGCTGTCGAAGAAATGAGACAAGCATTCGAAAGCCGTCTGAATATCATTTATGATAAATTAGTGGCGATCCCTGGCATCAGCTGCATTAAGCCTCAAGGGGCATTCTATTTATTTCCGAACGTGAAGGAAGCAGCTTTAGCTACTGGCTACAGCAATGTTGATGAATTTGCAAAAGGATTATTGGAAGAGGCACTGGTTGCTGTTATTCCGGGTTCAGGATTTGGATCGGAAGATAACATCCGTCTATCCTATGCGACATCACTGGAGCAGCTGGAGAAAGCTGTTGACCGTATCGGTTCATTCGTTGCTTCTAAAACAAAATAATGCGGTACTTTGCCCGGTGAAGATATTCCGAATTCTTCACCGGGCATTCTTCATTTATTGTGCTTATAAGGAAAAACGGGTTGTTACGATTGGGTAAGTTTGTTATTATATTGATAGTTGTAAGCTTAGAGAAGTCATGAAGTTTCAGTTGAACAAACCGAGTTTTAAGGTGAATTGGATTATCTCGCGAAAAAATGTCCTTTCGTCCCGTAAATGAGGGAATAATGAAAGGTTTTTTTTGTTTTTTTATAGGTTTATTTGTAAAATAAGAGATATGTGTCCGATTTTTAAAATCAGTATGTTAAATAGCAGGAGGTTCTTATGCAAAAGAACGTGTTAGTGAAATCAATTTATCGAAACACAAAAGAATACGCTTCTAAGGAAGTAACTATTTCAGGTTGGATTCGCACATTGCGTGCATCAAATACATTCGGCTTCATTGAAGTAAACGATGGTTCATTCTTTAAAAACATTCAAGTCGTATTTTCTTCAGATCTTGAGAATTTCAAGGAAATCTCAAAGCTACCGATCAGTTCTTCTATTTCTGTAATCGGGACGCTTGTTGAAACGCCGGATGCGAAACAGCCGTTTGAGATTCAAGCGAAAGAAGTAATTGTTGAAGGGATGTCTGATTCAGATTATCCGCTTCAAAAGAAACGTCACTCATTCGAATACCTTCGCACAATCGCACACCTTCGCCCAAGAAGTAATGCGTTCTCTGCAGTATTCCGTGTGCGCTCAGTAGCGGCATATGCGCTTCATAAGTTTTTCCAAGATCAAGGATTTGTTTATACGCATTCTCCAATCATTACAGGAAGCGATGCGGAAGGTGCTGGTGAAATGTTCCGCGTTTCAACATTGCCGTTCGATAGTACGCCTCGTACAGAAGACGGAGCAGTTGACTTTAAAGAGGATTTCTTCGGAAAAGAAACAAACTTAACAGTATCAGGTCAGCTGAACGGAGAAGCATTTGCATTGGCATTCCGTAATATTTATACATTCGGACCGACTTTCCGTGCTGAAAACTCAAACACAGCTCGTCATGCTGCAGAGTTCTGGATGGTAGAGCCGGAGATTTCTTTTGCTGACCTTCAAGATGATATGGAATTAGCAGAAGAAATGCTGAAATATGTTATTAAATATGTAATGGATGAATGTCCGGAAGAAATGCAGTTCTTTAATCAATTTGTTGATAAAGGCTTGCTTGATCGCTTGAATCATGTAGTGTCATCTGATTTCGGCAAAGTAACTTATACAGAAGCAGTGGATATTTTATTAGCGGCTGATAAGAAATTCGAATTCCCGGTAGAGTGGGGAATCGATCTTCAAACTGAGCATGAAAGATACTTAACAGAAGAGCATTTCAAAATGCCTGTATTCGTTACAGACTATCCGAAAGACATTAAAGCATTTTATATGCGCTTGAATGACGACGGCAAAACAGTAGCAGCAATGGACTGCCTAGTGCCTGGAATCGGTGAAATCATCGGCGGAAGCCAAAGGGAAGAACGTATGGATGTACTTCTGAACAGAATGGCTGAAGTAGGATTAGCAGAAGAAGATTACTGGTGGTACCTGGAGCTTCGTAAATACGGAGAAACAAAACATGCCGGCTTCGGATTAGGCTTCGAACGCCTAATCATGTACATCACTGGTATGTCAAACATCCGTGACGTAATCCCATTCCCAAGAACAACTGGACAAGCTGATTTCTAATA
>JBJFHH010000023.1:0-16718 GCA_051893475.1 Bacillus sp. (in: firmicutes)
ATAAAGGCGATATCAAAGGCAAAAATTAATGTCTTTTGATATCGCCTTTATCCACTTGCAAAATTTAATCTCCAAGGTAAAGTCGTATAGTTGCGCCTTCCTTCACTTTCACTCCCGCTTCCGGTGACTGTTTAACCACTTTGTCACCCTGACCGCTGACATCGATTTGCAATGTAAGCAGCTGCGTTCGCAGCTCCGTAATATCCATGCCGATTAAATCCGGTATTTCAACCATAATCGGATCATTCCATGCCTTCTCTTTCTCCAGACCTCCCTCACGAGGTTCGACGCCTAATTCCAATAAAGCGTCCTCCATAATATTGCCGACAATCGGTGCGGCAACGACACCTCCGAATTGCGTTACCCCTTTCGGATTATCTACCGCAATATAGACGACAAGCTCAGGATCATCAGCCGGCGCAAAGCCGATAAAGGAAACGATATGATTATTTTCGATATAACGGCCATTCTCTACCTTTTGCGCTGTACCTGTTTTACCTCCTACTCGGTAACCCTCAATATAAGCTCCTTTACCGGAACCGAGCGCAACAACCGATTCAAGCGCTTCTCTCACCTGCTTCGATGTTTCTTCAGAAATAACCCGTCTTTTCTGCTCCGGTCCGTTTACCTCCGTTATATCCCCTGTTAATGGGTCAATAAGCTGTTTGGCAACATACGGTGTATACAATATCCCACCATTGACGGCTGCGGAAACGGCTGCAACCTGTTGAATCGGCGTCACTGAAACCCCTTGCCCGAATGCTGTAGTCGCCTGTTCTATCGGTCCGACCCGATCGAGACTGAACAAAATGCCTGTCCCTTCGCCGGCTAAGTCAATACCGGTTTTTTGACCGAAACCAAATTTCTTAATATAGGAAAATAGTTGTTCTTTCCCTAAGCGATTACCCAACTCAACAAAGCCCGGGTTACAAGAGTTTTGCACAACTTCGAGAAACGTTTGCGAGCCGTGACCCCCGCGTTTCCAGCAATGGAGCGTAGCCCCGCCGACTTCTACCGAACCGTCATCATAAAAACTGTCATTATGCAAATCAACTTTTTTCTCTTCTAAAGCGGCAGCCAGTGTAATAATTTTAAAGGTCGAACCGGGCTCGTATGTGCTCCATACCGGCAAATTGCGGTTATATACTTCAGAAGATACTTCCTGATAGTTGGAAGGATGAAAGGTCGGCCTGCTTGCCATTGCTAATATTTCTCCGTTTTTCGGATTCATGACAATCCCGATAATGCCGTCAGGATCATAAGTTGCTTCAGCAATATCCATTTCCCTTTCCATAATTGTTTGAATTTTGCTATCAATTGTCAACTGCAAATCTTGCCCATTAATTGGTGCCCGATATTCATCAACCATATTTTCCATCCGCTTCCCCTTAGCATCTGCATAAAATCTGACATAGCCGCTTTCTCCCCGCAATTGCTCATCATAAGTCAATTCGACTCCCATCAAACCTTGATTGTCGATTCCTGTGAAACCAAGAACATGCGATAAATATTCACCGAACGGATAATACCGTATGGAATCCTCGGCTATATATACCCCCTTCAATTCCATCGCTTTTATTTCTTTTGCCTTCTCGTGCGATATTTTCCTTCCCTTACTTAGTCGCACCGACGATCTTTGCTGAGTAATTTCCTTAAAGGTTGCATCCACTTCCATATCGAGAGCTGCCGCCAACTTTTCTGCCGTTTCCTGCGGATTCTCAAGCTGCCTTGGTACAATGTAAATAGTTGGAGCACTTAAATTGGTCGCCAGCGCAATTCCATTCCGATCGACGATTTCTCCTCTTTTCGGCTCAAAAACAATATTCCGGCTCCAAGAATCCTTTGCCTTGCCCGTTAATACATTTCCTAAATAAAGCTGTACATAACCTAAACGAAATTCAATAACAAAGAATACAAGCAAACCTATTAAAAAGAACAATAACAATCTTTTTCGCACTGTCACATTCGACACACGCACTGTATACACCTCCGTACAAACTATTCGTTGCTAACAATATATGCTTGTACAGAGGTGTATAGAACAAATGTGACAAGCGACCCATTAAGCACAGTATGAACAAAAAAGAAGCACGCATGAACGCCTCCAAATTGGCGGCATTCATGCGTGCTAACTATTTAATCAGTTATTTCATTTTCGTCCTCTGTTTGCACCGACTCGCTGGTCAAAATTCCGTCCGGTGATTTCATTTCGACAATTAAATGCTCTTGATCTTCTATTGCTGTGCCGCTGGCGATACTTTGCTGCGTCACATAGCCGCTTCCCGCTGTATTCAGCTCAAGACCAATCATATTAGATAGCTTCATGACGTCTCGCAATGACCAACCAAGCAAATCAGGCATAGTGACAGTCCCTTCTGTCAGCAACAGAACTTTCTCACCTTCTATCAGAACTGTTTCTGCAGCTGGAGATTGAGCTGTTACTGTATCTCCACTGCCTAAAACAATTGGCGTATACCCTTGTTCAGTAAGCTCCGCGACGGCTGTCTCCACAGATTGCTCCTCATAGTCAGCCAAACTCGCACTTTCCTTACTCGTTGTTTCTGTAGAAGCAATATTTAAATATTGCAGACTGTTTTTCATGACCGGATTGAAAATGCTGGACAATGCATCTGTTCCCGACCCGCCGTTACTTAAATTCGGCTGCTTAACCGCCACATACATAATCAATTCCGGGTCATCAGCCGGTGCCATTCCGATGAATGAGAAAATATAGTTACTCGCACCCGTTAAATACTTGCCATCTGTGCCGGAAATTTGCGCTGTACCCGTTTTACCCGCTACTGAATAGCCTTCAATCGCATAGGCAGTTCCCGTTGCCTTTTCATCGGTAATAACCGTTTCCAAGTATTCTCGGACAGTTTTAGCTGTATCTGCAGAAATTGGCGTACCGGCTACTGTCGGTTCTGTTTCTTCCACCACTTCACCGGATGCATCTGTAATTTTGGAAACAACATACGGCTTCATCATTTCCCCGTCATTGGCAATCGCCGTGAACGCTTGAATTTGCTGAATCGGCGTCACAACCGAACCTTGCCCGAAAGAAGTTGTCGCCACTTCGACATCACGGTCAAACAACAGACTGCTTCCCACTTCATTCGGTAAATCAATGCCGGTTTTCTCAGCAAATCCGAAGTCCGTCAAATATTGCTGCAACTTTTCTTTTCCGAGCAATTCATAGCCCAATTTAATAAAACCGACATTCGATGAACGTTGCACCGCTTGCAAATACGTCATTGCAACGCCTCGTTTAATACCGCTGTGATCACCCATTACTCTGTTGCCGATTGTATACGTTCCTGTCGTAAACGTCGCGTTCGGATAGAATACACCTTCTTCAACCGCGGCAGCCAATGTATAAACTTTCATTGTTGAACCGGGTTCAAAACTTTCTTCAATCGCTAAATTACGCCATGTCGCCTCTATTCCCTCTTTTGTAGTCGGATTAAAGCTCGGGCGCTGTCCCATCGCCAAGATTTCTCCCGTTTTCGGATTAGCGACAATCGCAATAATAAATTCAGGGTCATATGCACTCTGTACTTTCGTTAATGCATCTTCTACAAACGATTGGATTTTTTTATCCAAAGTCAACTCGACATTATTGCCGTCTTCTGCCGCGACAATTTGCTGTTCCTTATTCGGAAGCAAGAATCCCCAGCGGTCGCTTTCATATGTAAGCTTTCCATCCGTTCCCTGCAGCTTATCTTGAAGCATCTTTTCAATACCGAGCATCCCGACTGTTTCTGTCTCGCCCGTTTCTTCATTTTCTTGTTTCTCCACATAGCCGATGACGTGCGAAGCGAAAACGCCATTCGGATAGAATCGCTTCGTATCCTTTGTAAAGGTAATGCCCGGCAGTTCTAGCGCCTCTATTTCTTTTTTGACCGTATGTGAAATGTCACGGCCTGCAGCACCGAATTCCACCTGAGCTCTGCCTTCTTTCGTCAGTCGTTCTAAAATTTCATCCTCTTCCATATTTATATATTGAGCTAAAATGGCAGCCGTTTCTTCCGGATCTTTTACATATGATCCATACTCTTTATTCAATACAGCGACAAGTGTGTAAGAGGAAGTGTCTTCAGCAATTACCTCGCCATTGCGGTCCGTGATAAGACCTCGCTGTGATTCAATCGCCTTTTGCTTCAATGTTTTAGCTTGCGCCTTGACAGCCAAAACCTGTCCATCTACCTGGCCGGTAATTTGAATGTAGAGTATTCTGCCCATCAAAAGCAAAAAGAGCAGACTAAAAAAAACAAATAGTAGCGCTGCCCCTCTGTTTATATTCTTTTTCTTCATCAATCCTGCACAACCTTAACATTGTTTTCGTCTAAAGTCAGTCCCAGCTGTGAAGCTCTTTCCCAAATACGCTCATAACGGCTTAATTCACTTATTTCGACATTTAAGTCATTATTCACTTTCGTTTGTTCTTCTACTGCATTTTCTGTGGTTACAATCTCTTTATTTAATACATACAAAGAATATTGATTTGCAATAATCTTGACCGATACTGCAAATAGGAAGATGGCGAGCATTACATATAAAATCTTCTCGCCGGCTGTTATCTTCCTTTTACGAATGACGACAGTTGAGCTGGTTGTTTGCGGTTGATGATTATGTTGTTCTTCTGCAGCGGATTTTCTGGCTAACATACCCAAATTCTTCCCCTCCACATATCAAATGTCTAGTTTATAGTTTCTCAGCAATTCTCAGTTTGGCCGATCTTGCCCGATTGTTCGCTTCTAATTCCTCTTCACTAGGTAATATCGGTTTTCTCGTGATAAGTTTTAGAGCGGGCTGAAATTCTTCTGGAATAACAGGTAATCCCGGCGGTAGCGGCGGCAGTTCGCTTTCCTTCTTAAAAACGGTTTTGCAAATGCGATCTTCTAGTGAATGGAAGGTAATAACCGAAATGCGTCCATTCTTCTTCAAAAGGTCAATCGCATCTTGCAAAGATTCTTCAAATACTTTCAATTCATCGTTGACAGCAATTCGGATTGCTTGGAAAACTCGTTTGGCCGGATGCCCGCCTGTTCTTCTGGCAGGAGCAGGTATGCCTTCTTTAATAAGCTCGACTAATTCATAAGTCGTTTCAATCGGCTTAATATCTCGTTGCGCCTCAATCTTTCTGGCGATTTGTTTAGAAAACTTTTCTTCTCCGTATTGGAAGAAAATTCTTACAAGATCGTTATACGACCAATGATTCACGACATCATATGCCGAAATAGAAGCGCTTTGGTCCATTCTCATATCTAACGGTGCATCATGCTGATAGCTAAAGCCTCGTTCCGGGGTATCCAATTGCGGCGAGGAAACACCTAAATCATATAAAATTCCATCTACTTCAAATACTCCCCGAGCATGCAGCTCTTCTTTTATGTATTTAAAATTACTCTGAATGAACTCCACTTTACCTTCATAGTCTTTCAGTTTCACTTTTGCATTATTGATGGCCGTTATATCTTGATCGAATGCGTATAGCTTGCCATTGCCGGACAGCTGTGAAAGCAAATATTCACTGTGGCCAGCTCCCCCAAGCGTACAATCTACATAAATGCCGTCAGGTTTGATTTGTAATCCGTCTACTGTTTCTTTCAGCAGAACTGTAATGTGTTTAAACAAAATATGTCACTCCAATCGATGTGTTGATGAAAAACAATTATGTGGATCCAATGGGTTTCTATATATCAAAGCCAACCATGTTTTCAGCTAATTCAGCAAATGAATCTTCTGATTCTGAGAAATAGTCTTCCCATTGTTGCTTACTCCAAATCTCAATTCGATTGGAAACTCCTAGTATCACACATTCCTTTTCAAGCTTTGCATAGTTTAAAAGCGGGGAAGATATATTCACTCTTCCTTGTTTATCAAGCTCGCATTCCGTCGCCCCCGAAAAGAAAAACCGGGTGAAAGCACGAGCATCTTTTTTAGTAAGCGGCAGTGTTTTGAGCTTCTCCTCAATCATTTTCCACTCATTCATGGAATACCCAAATAAACATTGATCTAATCCTCTTGTAATAACAAACTCTTCTCCCAGCTCCTCACGGAATTTTGCTGGAATAATGAGGCGTCCCTTAATGTCAATGTTATGATGATATTCGCCCATGAACATATCCACTACCCCCACTTTCTCTTTTAAATTTACCACATCCCCCCACTTTTCACCACTAGTTTAAGAATTCTTTTTTTTCAAAAGTTCCCCTTTAAAAATATTGTGTGATTTTTTTCGTTTTTAGAACAAATAGTTACATTCGCAACACATATATTTACTGCAAATCGATTTAAAATAGCGAATCGCTCACAAACTGCTCATTTTTTGCGATAAATATATGAACACCCGACACAGAACCGGCACACTCCCTAACTTTCCCATTCTTTCCCTGGAAATTAGCTGTTTCCCACAGATTTTGCAATACCAAAAGCGCCCTTCCGACAAAAGGGCGCTTTTTAATCCATGTATCTTATAAATCTTCACCGATTATTTTTACTTCTGTTTCAAGCTGAACATCGAATTTTTCCTTCACCGTCTTTTGAACGTGCTGAATTAAAGCAATATAATCGCTCGCTGTTCCATGATCGATATTGACCATAAAACCAGCATGCTTCGTAGACACTTGCACACCGCCGATTTGCGTCCCCTGCAAGCCGCTGTCTTGAATCAGTTTACCGGCAAAATGGCCTTCCGGACGTTTGAACACACTGCCGCATGACGGATATTCAAGCGGTTGCTTTGATTCTCTCAAATACGTCAGTTCATCCATTTTTTCTTTAATTTGCTCCGGATCGCCTTTTTGGCAGCGGAATGTCGCTTCAAGTACGCACATTTTTTTCTTTGCAAACGCACTGCTGCGGTAGCCGAAATCGAATTCATCCTTTGTCAATGTCACAAGCTCTCCGTCTGCCGTAAGAACAACAGCACTTTCAAGCACATCCTTCACTTCGCCTCCGTAAGCGCCCGCATTCATAAACAACGCGCCACCTACCGTACCAGGAATGCCGCATGCAAATTCAAGACCAGTCAGCTCATGCTGCAGCGCAATTCGCGAAACATCAATGATTGCCGCTCCGCTTTGCGCAACAATCGCATCTCCGTCTACACGCACATCATCAAGCTGCGTTAAGATTATGACGATGCCTCGAATGCCGCCGTCTTTAATAATTAAATTAGAACCATTCCCTAACACTGTCACTGGAATGTTATTTTGTTTCGCTACTTCAAACGTACGGGAGATTTCCTCGAAATTCGTCGGAAAAACAAGAAAATCCGCAGGACCTCCTGTCTTCGTCCAAGTATAGCTGCTTAACGCTTCATTTTGCTTTACATTTTCAGATGAAACATAATGAATCAATTGATTGTATAGGTCTAGATTATTCACGTATCTTTCCTCTTTTTTCAAAAAATTTCTCTTCTTCTCGTCTTTATTGTAACAATAGATAAAGACACGAGACAATTTCATTTTGCATTTACCATAATATACCTTGCATCAAACCAACTTATTGAAAACCATTCTTTTCTAAATATACTATACGTATATCCATATGCAAAATTCATAAAAAAAGAACAGAACAACAATAACTGCTGCCCATGTTCTATGTTCTATTTTCTACATTTCAATTACTTTATGGAAAGAATTCGCTTCTAATGGCAAGCTCATCAAATCATCAATCCACTGAACGCCATATTGGTTTAAGAAATAATACACATTTGTTGTTCGCTCTTGCGGACCGCCATTCGGTCTCAGAGCAAGATCAATTCTGTCAAATTTGCTCAATGTATGCTGATTACGGTTTTCCGTGCTTTGTTCGATTTTATTAGCGATAAAATCGATTTGCGCCGATATAACCTCGGCATTTTTCTTCAGTAGCGGAGAAAGTCCTTGATCGACAAGCATTGCCGCTTGTGAAAGCAATTCATGATTGCGCTCAAATTGCACCTTCAGTTTTTGATGCAGCATGCGCAGCGTGTCATCCTCAACCGATGCAACAAAACGTCCCCTTGCTTTCGTCGCCCCCTGCACTAACGCCTCATATAAGTCCATGTCTGTATCCCATAAATCTTTTTGAATTTTTTGCTCCAATATCGTTAAATTCATACGCGGTACAATCAACGGCATTTTCATTTCACAAAGATCAAACGCTTTTTGCAGTTCAGCCCAATAAGCAATTTCCCCCGGTCCGGAAATAAAAGCAAGCACCGGGAACATTTTTTCTTGCATTAACGGTCTTGTCACAACATTGTTGCTCAACTTCTCAGGAGAGTGTTTAGCAACGTTCAGCAGCTCCTCAACTGTCAGCTCAATGTCACTGTTCTTCCCTTTAAACACTTGCCTTTCTGTCTCAAATTCAAGCAAAATACGATCCTTTTTATCATAATAAAAAAGATTAGCATTCTTCTCATCCATCGCAATTGCATTTTTATAGCCACAGTCACGAATACGCGATTGCTGTTCGGCAACAGCCGCATTCACTTCACGATTTTGTAAAATTAATTGTTCAAAGAAAGCTGATTGCATCGAACGGAATCCGGCATCTGCAGAATCAATCAATAACAGGCCGTAGCGACCAAAAAGCTGATTAATAAGCAAAGCAAAAAACTCCGTGTAGTTTGCGGATTGTTTGCTGAAATCAAGCACTTGCCCGAAAAGCTCCTTCGTATATTCCGTTTCCTCAAACGAAACGAACACTTCTTTCAGCCATTTTTCCATTTGTTCATGATCATATACGACATCCGATATCATCGCTTTTGTCGGATGGTCAGCATAAAAGTTTTTCTTTTTAAAGCCATTTCCCTCCTCGACATACACGTGATTGACTTCGTCGATATCGTGGTCTTCTCCAGCAATCCAAAATACCGGTATAACAGGCTTATTAAGCAAACGGCTTTGCTCCTCCGCCAATTTAATAATCGAAATAACTTTATGTATCGTATACAAAGGACCTGTTAATAATCCCGCCTGCTGTCCGCCGATGACGACAACAGAATCACTTCGCTCAAGCAATTCAAGATTATTTCGCACTTCTTCACTAAAGCCGAATTTATTCATATACGCTTCAATTGTTTTCTTTAATTCATTTCTATTAAAATATCGCTCCATCAAATCATGATATCTTTTTTCATAGACCTTTACATCTTTTACATCATAATGAAAAAAGTCATTCACTTGCGGAAGACCCTTTACGTAGTCTGAAGCAAATTTATTGATAGATGGCAATACAATTTCTTTTATTTCCATCTGGATACTTCCTTTCCGAATACTTCTTAATTGGTACGTTAAAAGTATACCATCTATAAATACAATTACAAAAAAATTCAGTTTCAGCTCCAGAAAAGCTTGAATAAATTTTTTGTAACCCCGACGACGATCAGCACCAAATAAAACAATATAAATATGAAAGCATTGATGCGTATCATACCATTAAAGAGTTTCGAATAATGAATTTCTCCCTTGAAGCGCAAATGTACAATGATAACAGCTATAGATAAAAGAATGACAACCGAAATGACAAGCCAAAGCAGCGAAATGCCGAAAATCGATTGAATCATATAATGAACAGAAAGAATAAAAAGAAGCACACTGCTGTTAATGGCGTATTGCACGGCTCTACGGTGATTTTTTGTCCATTGCTTCGTTATGATAAAAACAATCAAATACCCGAATACAGGCAAGGTAACCAATGTAGCGATTATTGCAGACAATACAAACTCCATTTGCCTCTTCCCTTCGTACTCACTCCTTACCCTTCACCATAAAATACAGGCTCTTCGTTATCGGAGCTTGCCATTTTTTTTCTGCAGCAATTGTCAAAACATAACCTAAAATCGAATCTATTTCCGTAGGGCGTCCCTCTTCTATATCTCTGAGCATCGATGAATGATTGCGGGCCGTTTTATAACAAACATTTTCAATATGCCCCTTCATACCATCACGGTCATCAAACTGCAATATTACTGATATTTCCTCAAACAAACTGTCAAATAACTGTTTAAAATACGGATTCGTCAAAAGCTCGCCGTTCGGCACACCGAGCACCGCAGTTAAAGGATTAATCATCGCATTGACAACCAGCTTCTTCGTCAGCATGTCATGTGCTTCATCTTCATATACAACAGGAAAATCCAAATAGCCGGCAATAGGCGACTCGTTGTTTTGCTGATAAGAAGAAATCTTCAATAGCCCCATTCCGGTATGCGTGACTGTATGATGATTTGTCTTTAGCGCACCATGCTCCACAACTCCGACGAACACCTTTTTATCGAGTGACAGGCGCTTAACGAGGGGAACATGACTCATGCCATTTTGCACAAATAATAAAGTGCCGCTCACCTTTTCTAAAGCCGGCACAATTTGCTCAAGAGCATATTGTTTGACCGCCACAATCAGTAAATCATAATCATTTAATGCAAGGACCGAAATCGGGGCGGCTTGCACTTTCTTTATATAAACTTGGTCATCCTTTTTCAGATGTATTCCATGTTGAGCTAAATCCTCTGCTTGCTCACTGCTTCTAGTAATAATCGTAACAACGTGATCATCCGCCAGATAAGCACCGATTAAAAGACCGATGGCTCCTCCGCCAATTATTCCGATTTTCATGTGAAATCCCTCATTTTTTATGTTGTAAAATTATTTTAACAAAAATGCAAATAGAGTGGAATAACTGAAAATAAAACAATTCCGCTTCCCTCCAAAACAAAAAGAAGCGCCTTTTGCGCACCTCTTTTCGCTTTGGAGAGCAGCGGAATCATTATTTCTTCACGCGCTCCAAATTGCCGTTTTTGTCCATCTGGAACTTTACTTTATTTTTATTCCCATCATCCAAAATTACCATTTTTCTCGCTTTATCCATCACTTCGATTAAAGCGAGATAGTCGCTTTCAATTGACGACATCTTCATTTGCAGTTCGGACAACTCTTCTTTCAGTAGCGCATTTTCTTCTTCCGCTTGTTTCAGCAGCCTTTGAATCTTGTCATTTTCGTCCACGGCATCAAATCCGTCAGTCTGCAATTTTTCCAGAAATGCGATTACCTTTGATAATGTTATTTCCGTGTTCGTTTCGACAATATCATCTGTCACGCTGCTGTTCAGTTGTTCCGGTACTTCATCACTACTATAATGTAATTTCTTTCTTTCTTTTCTTTGTTTTTTGGCAAGCTCTATTCCAGAATGATATTGTTTTCGCACATATGAATTCCAGCGAAAACCGCAAGCAGCAGGGGTTCGAACAAGCTTTTTCCCGACTTCCTCAAACGCAACCAATTGTGTACTGCCCTCTCTTATATGACGCAAAACAATCTCTGCGAGAATTAAATCTTCATCTTGTGTCCATGCATCCTGTCTTGATCCCGGCATATTTCCAGCCCTCCTTGCAAAGCTTTATTACATCCTATGCAACTGCTAGAAAAGATAGAAATAATTCGGAAAATTTTATTTAAATCTTACTTTTTGCGTTCTCGAAATCGCTTGACCGCCAGCAAATGTTCTTCTTTCTCCCAAAGCTTGGCGCAAACTTTGATTTCCTCCATCATTCTTTCTCTCAAATTCGTCTGCTCCCACTTGCGGACTAGCATATTTTTATATGCTTGCAATACTTCCCCTTGCTTATCATTATATCTCTCTAAAATAGTCAGCACTTGCTCATCGTCTTCTGTAACTTCTGAAATAAATCCAAGCTCCATCGCTTCTTCAGGCAACATTATGTCTGCTGACCAAAGCAAAGCCATCGCATTAGCAGGCGATAGTTTTTCGGTTAAAATTGTTCCGCAGCCCCAGCCTGTTGTAATTGCTTGATGCCCTTGGACAAATCCCATCTTCACGCCTTTTTTGGCAATCCTTATATCGCAGGCGGTTGCTATTTCGCAACCTCCGCCAATTGCTGTTCCGTTTATATAAGCGATTGTCGGTTTTGAAAATGTCGCTAATTTATACAGAACCTGTCCCATTTTCGAAAGCATGCCGAAAGCCGCCTCTTCCGTTTCAAGCGCATGAAATTCGCTTAAATCTCCACCCGAACAAAACGCCTGACCGCCGGCGCCGCGAATAAGCAAAATTTTCACACGTTCGTCCTCTTTTGCCCAATCAATAGCTGCATCCAGTTCATCCATCACTTCATAGCTGATGGCATTCCTTTTATCCGGTCTATTAATCGTCAGCTGTAAAATCGACTCTCCCACCAATGTCTTTACTAAACAATTCGACATGCAATCCCTCCTATGTGTATGTACTTCATCATTATACAGAATACTCTGCTAAATTACACGATAAGAAAAACCGTTACTGGTCCTTTATCGGCTAGACAGATATACTAGTTTAAAATTTTTCTTTCTTATCTTCAACAAAAAGACCGCAATGAAAAATTTCATTGCGGTCTTTTATGTTGAAAGAAATTATTTGTTAACAACTTCTTTTCCTTTGTACGTTCCACATTCTTTGCAAACACGGTGTGAAAGTTTCATTTCTCCACAGTTTGGGCATTCTACCATACCAGGTACATTAAGTTTAAAATGAGTACGACGTTTTCTTTTTACAGTTTTAGACGTTCTTCTAAAAGGTACAGCCATTATTCCCACCTCCTTAAAAAATGGTTTAAGAAGCAAGGACCTATATATCCTGATTCTTCTTTTTAAGTATCATTATTAGTTGTCGTTGTCAAAGAATTTTGCAAGACCAGCTAAACGAGGATCGATTTTCTTCTCCTGCTCCTCCGGATTAACGACAGACCAGTCATTGCCTGACTTGGGCGCTGCCCCTTCGGGATTAGCATCATCACAAAATACTTGCATCGGTACTTCTAACAATAAATTCTCTCTAATAACCGGCATTAAATCAATTACATCACCTTGAACAACAGTAAAATACTCGCTGTCAATGTAATCGTAATCTTCTTTTAATAAAAAGGTTTCACTAGTTTTAACGTCGATTGGATATCGAACGTCAACAAGCGTTCTTGAACAAGGCAAGATTAATTCCCCAGTCAGATGGATATGAAACGTAATTTTCGTTGCGCTTATATCCGCTCTTCCTTTGACATGTATAGGAGAGACTTCGCGAATTTGCGAATCTACTTCCATAATGTCCGAGCAATCAACTGATTCATCCAAGACTAATCCTTTATCCCGGTATTTCTGAAGTTGAGTTATTGTCCATTTCATACAAATCACCTCAAGGCAACAAAGGTAATTATAGCTTTCATTCTAACGATTGTCAATATAATTTCTTTACAGCCTTTTTTCCTTCGTTTTTATCTGTTTTTTCTTGCATTATTACATGCTAACCCTTTGTATTGTAGCATTTATAGTGGCTGTTATGCAAAGTCCCGCTACTCGAAACAACAGCTTCACAGCCGTCTTCTTATAAATTTCCAACATTTTCACTCAAATAATTTCAATTTTTGTTTAGCAACACACTTTTTTACCGTAAAATAGATAATCTGTGAATCATGCGTTAAAGATGTGAGGTAATGATTATCTTAACCAGATTTATTACTTTATAATAATAACACAAAAGAAATCAATTAACAGGAGGTTCAAAATGAAAGCAGTTGGCTTAATTGTTGAATATAACCCTTTTCATAACGGACATTTATATCATGCCCAGCAAAGCAGGCAGCAAAGCGGTGCCGATTGTGTCATCGCTGTTATGAGTGGTTCTTTTTTGCAAAGAGGAGAGCCGGCCATCGTCAATAAATGGTCACGGGCAGCTATGGCGCTCCATAATGGTGTCGATCTTGTCATGGAGCTTCCTTACATATATAGCACGCAGCATGCCGAGCATTTCGCAGCTGGAGCCGTATCCTTGCTCGAAGCTATGAAATGTGATGCATTTTGTTTCGGAAGTGAAAATGGCAGCATTTCTTCCTTCAAACAGCTGTATGAAATCATGTCTCACCACGAAACAACATTAAATGAGCTGATCCGGCAATACAGTAAAGAAGGCAACAGCTATCCGCGCGCCTTTTCCTTGGCTTTACAGAGTCTTAATGTTTCGCCCGATCATGAAATCGATTTATCGATGCCTAATAATATACTCGGCTTTCAATATGTGCGTGCGGCACTCTCGAATCAGTTCCATATTCAACCTTCGCTCATTAATCGGGTTGCTGCCCATTATCACGATGCTAACCTGCCATCCGGTCATATCGCCAGCGCAACGAGCATAAGAAGAGCGTTGATGGACCAAGCAGACGAGAAGAATTCTGTTCAATCATTCATGCCCGTCTATTCCTGGAATGAATTAAACGAATATGCCGCAAAAAACAGCTTATTACACAGCTGGGAGCATTATTGGCCGTTTCTGCAGTACACGTTATTAGTCCATTCAGCTGAACAACTTGAGGATATTTACGAGGTTGAGGAAGGCATACAATATCGATTGAAAGAAGCAGCCGTTTTATCCAAAAGCTTTGAAGAATTTATGACAAAAGTAAAAACTAAACGATATACTTACACGCGTATACAGCGCATTTGCGTACACATTTTAAATAATGTCAGCAAGCAGCAAATGAAGCAGCTGATGCACAAGCCTTCCTTTATTAGGATTTTAGGCTTCAATGAAACCGGAAGACAATATTTAAGCGAAAAGAAAAAGCAAATTGAATTGCCGATTGTGACAAAGCCCGGTAGCTTTAAAGACGAAGCACTAGCTTTAGATATTCATGCAGCCTCCGTTCATTCTCTCGTACTTCCTCCTGAACAACGATTACAAGCACTGCAAAGGGAATATCAACAGCCAATCATATTAAAAAAAGATTCAAGCCGATTATAAGCCTGAATCTTTTTTCATTTAATCTTTTACTCTAATGACTTCAAATAGTTTAAGGCATCTTCCATCGTATCGACTGGCACAACTTTCATCGATGTACCGATATCTTCCGCTGTTGCAAGCGCTACTTCATAATTGGATCCCTCTGCACCGTTTTCATTAGGCGCAAAGAATATGTCAGCTCCGCTTTCGCTGGCAGCAACGATTTTTTGATCAATGCCCCCGATTGCCCCGACATTACCTTCCTCATCAATGGTCCCTGTTCCGGCAATCGTATAGCCTTTCGTTATGTCTTCTTTAACGAGCTGATTGTATATTTCCAACGAAAACATTAGACCTGCAGACGGACCACCGATTGTACTGCTGTCGATTTCAACCTTAGGATCAGTTTCAACTGTTATGTCATCTACTAAAACGATGCCGATTCCAAGCTTATCATTTTCCGGATTTACTTTTGTATCGACGCTCGTCTCAATTGTTTCATCATCTCTTACAATCTCTATTTGTATAGTTGAACCTTCACTTTGATCCTGTATGTATGTCATTAATTGCTCCGAGGACGTTAATTGCTCGCCATTCACCTTTGTGATGCGGTCTCCGGCCTGAAGCACATCATATGCCGGCATATCCTCCAGCGTACTTAAAACGTAGACGCCTTCATAATGTGTTTCATAAGGGAGTCCCGCCTCGCGAAACGCACTCATAATCGCATTAGATTTTGAGCCTTTCATTAAATACAATTGCCTTACATTATATTCATCATCTGTCTCATCGGATCTCTTTACTTCCTCTTCTTTATAAACAGACCAGTAATCAAACCAATTAGATAGCATGTATGTGTATAAATTCGCTTTTCCCATTTGAATTGTCGTCAGCTCAAAACTGCCCTCTGAAGGGTAGCCACCTTCCACTGAAACAATCGGCTCAAGCTCCTTTGCCATACCCGGCTTCGATACATAATAGGGCATCGGATAAAAATAGCCAGCCACCAGCAGGAGACAAATAATCCCCAAGCTCCATTTCCCAATTCTCTTCCAATTCAATTCTATCTCTCCTCCCAGTCAGCAATCATCAACTTTATTTCGTCTATATGTTTTCTCGCCTCCTGTTCCCCTAAAGCTACGATTTCGTCAATATTCGTAAAGGCACTTGAACTATAATTCTCGACGCGAGGATTCAGCATGACATCCGCCTTCACTTGGCGACTCTTCATTACCTCGAGCTGCAGAATATCAAGCGTTTGTAAAATGACATCATAAATCGAATTCAATTCGGCATCTTCTTTTACATGAAGTACATCGACAGATATAACGAAATCGGCTCCCATCTCCTTGACAACAGAAATCGGCACACGATCGACAACACCGCCGTCGACCAGCAGTTTATCGTCAATCTTTACAGGAACAAAAATACCCGGAACCGCAACACTTGCACGAACTGCATCAGCGACCGGTCCTTCCTTCATGACTACTTTTTCCCCGGTTTTGATATTAGTGGCAACAACCGCCAAAGGAATCGGCAAATCCTCGATGTTCTTCCATTGCGTAAAAATACCGATGAAATCTTTCAGTCGGTTCCCTTTAATAAAGCCCATTTTCGGCACAGTGAAGTCCAAATAATATTTTCTCTTAAAGCTCATGACGACTTTATATAGCCGCTCAAGGTCTGTGCCGGCTGCAAACATGCTGCCGATCAAAGCCCCCATACTGCTACCGGCAATATAGGAAATATCAATCTTCTCTTCCTGAAGTACTTTTATGACTCCGAGATGAGCAAAACCTCTTGCGCCGCCAGATCCTAAAGCAAGACCAATTTTCGGTTTATTCTTCAAAGGATTACCGCCTTCCATCATGTACACCTCAAATCTGATACTAATGATAGCATTCTAAGTTTTGTTCTAAAAAAACAGATGCCTTCGTATATTTGTATAGGAAGACAAGCAT
>JBJFHH010000023.1:16818-23149 GCA_051893475.1 Bacillus sp. (in: firmicutes)
AAAAAACAACTCTATGTATAATATTTTAACATTGCAAAGTATTCGTGCAAAGATACAATCAATAACCGGGAGGCTTGTCAGGTGAACAAATCAATTTTCAAAACATTCTTTTTAGCAGCAGGAGCAACATTATTGGCGGGAGCGCTCATCAAGTTCCCCCAGCAAGCGCTCGAGGCATCGGTGCGAGGCGTCAATATATGGTGGGAAATCGTATTTCCCTCGCTTTTGCCATTCTTCATCATTTCCGAGTTACTGATCAGCTTCGGTGTTGTCGCTTTTATCGGGGTTATGCTCGAGCCGTTAATGCGTCCGCTTTTCAAAGTACCGGGAGTAGGAGGCTTCATTTGGGCGATGGGAATGGCTTCCGGATTTCCTTCAGGAGCTAAGCTGACAACCCGGCTCAGACAAGAAAAGCAATTAACAAAAATAGAAGCAGAAAGACTGATATCATTTACAAACTCCTCCAACCCGCTGTTCATTTTCGGGGCAGTATCAATCGGCTTCTTTCATAATCCGGCTCTCGGCATTGTCTTGGCTGCCGCTCATTATATCGCTAATTTCTTCGTCGGATTATCAATGCGCTTTTACGGACAGGATGAGCAGCCTAAGGCAGGAAAAAACTACAGCTCTTTACTGAAGCATGCGCTAAGGAAAATGCATCGGACAAGGCTGAAAGAAAAAAGACCCTTCGCCAAAATACTCGGTGATTCCATCATCTCTTCTATTGAAACACTATTGCTGATCGGCGGATTCATTATTCTTTTTTCTGTCATTAATAAGATGCTGTATATTATCAATATTACCGAATACCTCTCTTACATATTCCAATATATTTTGTCGTTTTTGCAGTTATCTGTAAGCTTCAGCATGCCGCTTATTTCCGGGCTTTTCGAAATAACGCTCGGGTCGCAAATGACAAGCAGTGTCAGCAATGTCCCATTATTGCAGCAAGCAATCATTACAAGTTTTATTTTGGCTTTTAACGGATTTAGCGTACATGCGCAAGTAGCAAGTATCATCGCACCTACAGATATTCGCTTCGCTCCTTACTTTTTCGCCCGAATATTGCACGGCATTTTCGCCAGCATTATTACCATCATCGTTTGGAAACCTCTCTATGAAAGCAGGCAACAATCCTCTACTGATGCAATTGCGTTGGATGGCGCCGAACAGACAAACTATTTCTCACAGATGCTCGAGGCAATCACCTCCTTCGGTCCTATAGTTACTTTGTTCGCCTTAATCTTGTACTTATGGATTTATGCCAAACGGACACTGCACTAAAAAATGCCCCTCCTTTCTTTCTTGACTTGGAGGGGCATTCGTTTTACTATTCGCTTTGTCCATTGTATTTTTTCTTTAAAGCTTCATTGACAAGTGGAGGAACTAATTCAGATACATCTCCATTATATTTGGCAACTTCCTTAACAATGCTGGAGCTTAAGAAGGAATATTGATTTTTTGTCATGATGAAGAAGGTTTCCAAATGATCGTATAGCACCTTATTCATTGAAGTAATTTGCATTTCATATTCGAAATCAGAAACCGCTCGCAAGCCGCGGATAATCGCATCAGCATTAATGCTTTTCGCATAATCGACAAGCAATCCTTGAGATGTGTCAACCTTAACATTCGGAATATGGCTTGTCACTTCTTTAATTAAAGCGATCCTTTCATCAACCGTAAATAACGGATGCTTTGATGAGTTGTTCAGCAATACAACATATAGCTCATCAAACACTTTTGCTCCCCTTTGGATTATATCGATATGTCCATTTGTAATCGGATCAAAACTCCCCGGACACACTGCTATCCTCTTCATTTATGTTCCTCCCGCTACATCTCATTCTTTTTTATTTCGTATATGGAAATTTGTATCGTTCCGTATAATTCATGCTTCCATCTTGTAAGCGAAGCCACTTCATCCGGCAATTCCACATCATGGCCGTGCTCGCAAACAATAATTCCACCATCGTTCAATAAGTCATGTTCTGTAATTGTCGTTAAAATATCAACAAGCTTCTGTTTCTTGTACGGGGGATCCAAAACAATTAAGTCAAATGCCATCTCCCGCTTAATTAAGGCTTTTAATGCTCTCTCAGCTTCATTTTTATATACTTCAGCCTGCTTTGTAAAGTTACAAGCCTCCAAATTGGCGCGAACCGTTGAAACCGCTTTATATTCTCGATCCACAAAGATGGCTTCATCCATTCCGCGACTCAATGCTTCTATGCCTAATCCGCCGCTTCCGGCAAATAAGTCCAACACCTTCCCGCCTTCAAAGTAAGGACCGATAATATTAAAAATCGATTCCTTCACTTTATCAGTAGTCGGTCTGGTGGAAGCTCCGGGAACTGCTTTTAAAGGTCTTCCCTTACATGTTCCTGATACTACTCTCATTGCTTTCACCACTATCCAAATAACTATTTATTTTCTATCTTATCCTAACATATTGTATTTCTATCGCCAATAATAATTAATTCAAGAGAGAATCTTCAAAGAGATGAATAACAAAATTATTTTTGGTGATAATTATTAGTAACAGCACCTTACTCAAGGTTGTTGTTGCCAACCGCGGAGAAGACTTACGTTTCCCCATAAGTTCTTCCTCCGGTTTCTCCTCTCCCTTTCCCTTCTATCCTTTTGGAAATAGAAGGACCCTGCAGAAATCTCTGCAGGGCTTTTTTTATTTTGCAGTCAAATACCCTTGTTGCTCCGTCAATTTCACGCCAAAAATATCGCGAAGCCAATTTTCGTATATATACTGCTCATTAGCAAGCATAATGACTGGTGGCGATTTGACTGAATAGTCCGTTCCGTTAAAAATAAATACATTTTCTCCCGGATACATCCGTAACGTATCTCCTGACCTCGTCAATAAAATCTCTCCCGTATTAATGCTTTCATATTGAAACCCGGCATAAGAGATCATCGCAAAAAACGGAACCAATCTTCTGTTCTCAAAATATACGATTGGCTGTTCTATTTCCGTTCCGTTCAACGCAAGCTTGCGTTCATCATAATAAAATAATGGAACAAGCTCCGCTGTTTCAACGCTATTGAGACTAAAGAATGCAGTCTCCTTATTTAGAACACCAGAAAGCACTTCATCTAATACGACGGCAGCTAATGGCTGCTCAACGCTCTTTACAGACTGAATAAAGGAAGCTGCTTCACTCTCCAGCAAACCCTCTTTCAAAATCCGGGTCATTTGCTTTGCTTTTTCAGAGCCGGATTCCATCTCATTAGCCAGACTGTGCAAAACATGCTGTTGCCACCTTTCTTCGTCCTTCTCGAAAGGAAAAGCCGCATCGATATCCATATTATCAATTCGATTCTTCAGTTGTTCTATAGATTGACGGTTGTCCAATAAATAAAGATTTTGACTTTTGAACGAATTGTGCTTAGAAGTCAAAATCGCAAACTGATTTTCCAATAAAGAACTTTCTGCTAAAATTGTTTCTATTTCATCGACTCGTACGCCTTCCTCATAGTAAAGACCGGTAGCTCCCGTGATTTTCGCAAACAAAAGTTGTCCCGTTTGATAATAAAGCGGATAAACCGGACCTTCGTTTTCAAACATATAATAATCGATATGCTCTTTTTTTGCCTTGCCGATCAATAGTGCTCCTGCCGCCCAGCTCCCTGCTCTTCTATCTTCTGCGACCGTTATTTCCACTCTCGTTTTCACCGTTTCCGTATTTTCCAATTCAACTGCCCATCTGGTCATCAAACGACTGATTTCATTCCCCTCGAATGGAATGTCGTATACAAATGTAATCTCGCTCTCATCCTCATCAACATTAACAGTTGCAGGCGCCATTTCGTCCCTGCCATCTATTGTATAAGCGATTTGCATTGGATTTCCAATTTTATATGTACCAGCGTCCAATCCGCTGAACGTTTGCATAACAGATAATCTTTTATTCGTTTGTTCTATATGTATCAGCTGCACTATTGCTGTTTGTTCCCCTTCCAGTTGCTCCCGTTCTTTCGAAAATACCTTCCATTGCCACAGCATCATTGCACCGACTGCTATTACTAATATGAAAGTGAGTAAATATAATGCTCTCCTCATCTGTTCCTACCCCTTCATTTCCGTATACTATAAAATGTACCAAATTCATGCAAAAATGAACACTACATTACGCACAAATTCGTTAAAATTTTTTGAATCCTTCCAAAACAAGGACGGACATGTTAAAGTAATAAGGTCATTTTTAGCATAAGAAAGGCGTGAACAAATTGATTCAACGATTTATCGAACTTGGCGAAGGCTATTCAGATTTATACGAGTTAGTCGAACTGACAAAAGCTCAACAAAAACGCGTCGCTTTTTTACTTTCACTGCAAACAACTGTTAATGACCGCGAAGTTGTATCTTTAGCAGTCATTTTAAAGCCGACAAATCCCGGCAATTTTCAGCCGATTTACATTTGCCGCGAAGGCATACCAAATCCGGAAACAACGCCAAACAAGCGTTATGAAATGTTTGAACAATTAGCAGAGCAGATTGACAAAAAAATCATCCCGCTACAAGTAAAGCCGTCCAGCTTTTTTGCTGAAAAAGAGTTATTTTATCAGCACTTAATCGGAATCTTGCGAATGAACCGCTACTTACCGCCATTATCATAACCAAGAGCGGAAATAATAAAGAGGCTATGATGCAAAAGCAACGCTTTTACATTATAGCCTCTTTAAATACCCATCTTGTAATCATATTCTTTTGCTTTATCCGGCTTTGAGTTCTCATAATCCGTTTTAATAAACGGTTTATATGACCTATCGACTTTCTTCACGAAAGAATAAGAATTCAGTTTCTCTACGATCGCTTCCACGTCATCCATATTGGTATACAAGACAACATACTTCAGCTTCTTCGAAACATAATGTATATTACCGAACCGTCTAAGCATTTTCACTTGCTTTAACGTATGTAAATAAACAATAATCCCTTGTCTGGCAACCAACATACTGAGTTCTCCTAAAAATGAATTTATATTTAGTTTAGCATAGACTTCTTCATTCTATCAACAAAAGAAAAAACCAGCCTTCGCTGGTTTTTACGAACAGCCGCAGCTTCCGCCCGATCCGCAGCCTCCGCTCGTGCAGCCGCTTTCGAAGAACGGATTTCCGCCCGGTGTTTTAATATGCTTCGAAACAGAACCGGCAACGATTACACTTATTTGATCGAGTACTTCCTGCAGCTGGTTTTCAGCTTTTTTAAACTCAATCACTGTCGGATGCAAGTCCATTTCCCTTTTTCTCGTTCTCGTTTCCAGATTGACATATTTATAGTCCGGATGGTATTTACCGAACCTTTGGACTTCCTCAAACCGCTCCTTCATGCTCGTAAAGCTGCTAATCTTTTTCTGAGCTTCCAGGTCGTTTTGTAATTTATATAAAGAAATAAAATAGTTTTCCCCTATTTCCGATTTTATAATCATATGTGCAAGATCATCTGCGCATTGTAAAATTTCTACTCTTTCCAGAGTCGCAATCATTCAAGCCACCTCCTACCGTTTATATTACCATGTTATACAGGAGATTGAAAATCTAGCCGAATGCTGATCATCCTTTACTGTTCATCCCTTGAAGCATGTTAAGCATGATGGAGGCGACTTGCACACCGTTCGTCAATTTATTCACACGCTGCGGAATCGATTTTTCGAAATGGTATGTCGCCTCTGTCCCCATTTCCTCCATCAATTGAGGATTTCTTGAAAGCTTACGGTACCACATTGGATGCAGACGAATATAGTTTAAATAATCTTTATTCTCTTTAATAAATTCAAATACGTCTTGTCTCACTATACTTCCCTGCTTTCTTAATCTCTTCTTAAAGCAAACGGATTATTTTTATTTTTGGCTGGCGGAGTGTCAGTATCTCCTTTATTCTCAGAACCTTGAAATTGCGAAATCACGCCTGAAATCGTGCCAAGCGCCTGACTTAAATTGGAAACATGCTTTTGCATTGATTGCACATCCATATTTTTAAGAACGTCAAACAAGGAAGCTGCTCCGCCCTCGCCCTCTTGTTCAACTGCTTTTGTCTCCCCTTGCGCTACAGTAGCTCCTGCTTCCCGGTAACTTTCCCAAAGCTTATTTTGTTCACCCAGTAAGTACCAATCTTCATATACTTCCTGCCAAGTGTAAACACCTCTTCTCACCTCATACACTAATGAAGGATGTTTTTTCAAAAATGCTTTAAACTCTTCCAAGGAGCGCTTTTCCGACATCTTCCTTCACCTCGTAAAGCAAACTTGTTCTTATGCATGATTAACACGCACATTAACCTACTACACTATATGAACAAAAAGCGGATTGGTGA
>JBJFHH010000024.1:0-1451 GCA_051893475.1 Bacillus sp. (in: firmicutes)
AACAGGAGCAAAACGGAATTATTGGTTATTGAGTGCATTTTTCTTTTTCTATTTCTTTACCTGGTCTTCGTGTATGTCTTTATTCTCAATCTGGTTAGGACAAGATATTCAACTGAGTGGAGCAAGTACCGGCATCATTTTCTCTGCAAACGCAATTGTCGCTTTAGTGATGCAACCGCTTTACGGAGTTATTTCCGATAAGATTGGTTTAAAGAAACATGTTCTTTGGTTTATCACTGGTTTACTTGTTTTATCGGGGCCGTTCTTCATTTATGTATACGGACCGTTATTGAAGTTTAATGTTTTAATAGGTGCAATTGTCGGTGGTTTATTCCTTGGTGCAGCTTTCCAAGCAGGGTGCGGTGCCGTTGAGTCTTATATTGAAAAGGTCGGACGCAAATGTGACTTTGAATACGGAAAATCAAGAATGTGGGGTTCATTAGGTTGGGCGGCAGCAACATTCTTTGCCGGACAGCTATTTAATATTAATCCAAACATTAACTTCTGGCTGGCATCAGGTTCAGCGCTATGTTTAGTTCTTATTTTACTCATGACAAAAGTAGATTTAACTGCTTCTTCAGAAGAAGCGAAGCAAGAGCCGATTAAAATGAAAGATGTTTTCGGGCTATTAAAACTTAAAAAGTTCTGGTTCTTCGTTATGTATGTATTCGGTGTCGTTTGTTTCTATTCGGTTTATGATCAGCAGTTCCCGATTTACTATTCATCATTATTCTCTGATACAGCAACTGGAAATCAACTATACGGCTACTTGAATTCTTTCCAAGTATTTTTGGAAGCAGGTATGATGTTTGCGGCTCCATTTATCGTAAATAAATTAGGAGCAAAGAAAGCGCTTCTTTTCGCAGGATTTGTTATGTCCATTCGTATTATCGGCTCTGGTTTAGCGGTAGAGCCAATCGGTATTTCTTGTATGAAATTATTGCATGCTTTAGAGTTGCCGATTATGTTGATTGCTGTGTTTAAATATTTAGCGCAACACTTTGATAACCGTTTATCATCCACATTGTATTTAGTGGGATTCCAATTCTCCAGTGCCATCGCTGCAGCATTCTTATCGCCGATCGTCGGACAATTGTATGATTCAATCGGTTTCAGTAAGGTGTACTTTATCATCGGCGGCGTTGTTTTACTATTTAACATCATTTCTATGTTCACGCTGAGCAATGATTTAAAAGAGACTTCAGCAGTCCAAGAAATAACACAAGCATCCTAATACATAGACAACTTGAAAGGAATGTGATTGTAATGACTACATTAATGACAACAGATAAAATTGAGCAAGCAAATGAAGCGCTTCAAAAAGCGGTACAAAAGATGAAAAAAGATTGGCGTTTAGGCTATCATATCGCAGCTCCTGCCAACTGGATCAATGATCCGAACGGTCTTGTTTATTTCAAAGGGGAGTACCATGCGTTTTATCAGCATTATCC
>JBJFHH010000024.1:1551-5523 GCA_051893475.1 Bacillus sp. (in: firmicutes)
GATGGCATTCATTTTACGAAATATGAAAATAATCCGGTGATCAGTGAAATACCGGAAGATAGCACAGGTCATGTGCGCGATCCGAAAATTTGGCAAAGTGGCGACACTTATCATATTGTGCTCGGCAACCGTACGAAAGATGATATCGGACGTGTCATTCATTATACATCAAAAGATTTGAAGAATTGGACGTATGAAGGCGTATTGGCGCAAAATGAAAGCAATTTAGGCTACATGTGGGAATGTCCGGATTTCTTTGAGCTAGATGGCAAGCATGCCCTATTGTTCTCTCCGCAAGGAATGGAAGCGGAAGGGGACCGCTATCAAAACCGTTATCAAACTGGTTATTTAATCGGTACATATAATGAAGTTGCCGACAAATTCGAGCACGGGGAATTTGAAGAAATGGATCATGGCCATGATTTCTATGCGGTGCAAACGTTGCATGATGATCAAGGCCGCAGAATCGCAATCGGCTGGATGGATATGTGGGATTCTGAAATGCCGACGAAAGAGCATGGCTGGTGCGGAGCTTTGACATTACCGCGTGAACTTTCGCTATCTGCTGATGAGAAAATCATTATGAAACCAGTGGCAGAGCTAGAAAGCCTTCGTACGAAAGAGCTGCCGGTAAATGTCACATCTGTTTCAGATGAAGTGATCAAAACAGATATCAATGAAGAATTATTGGAGTTAAAAGTGGCATTTTCGCTGAAAAATCTTACTGCTAAAGAGTTCGGAATCAAAGTGAGATGCAGTGAAGACGGAACAGAAGAAACGTTAATCGGTATTGATGTTGAAACGAGCAAATTAGTGCTTGACCGTGAGCATTCCGGTAAAGGAGTAAAAGGCATTCGCAAGACAGCCATCAATTTAGAAGGAGATACAGTAACACTGCATGTATTTTTAGACCGTTCTTCCGTTGAGGTATTTGCCAATGATGGAGCTGTAACAATGACAAGCAGAATTTATCCAAAGACAACCAGCCTGAATGTCCAATTCTATGCAGTGAACGGCAAAGTGGACATTGCGTCCGCTCAAGCGTGGAAACTGGCGGATATTTGGGAATCACAAAAATGAAAGAATGCCGGGTGATATAGATGTCTCAATTAATAAGTATAGGTGAAATGTTGATTGATTTTATACCGCAGGAAAAAGGAGTGGGGCTGAGTGATGTAAGCAGCTTTGAAAAAGCTCCCGGCGGCGCGCCTGCTAATGTGGCGGCTGCCGTATCCAGGTATGGTCAGGCGTCTAAAATGATTACGAAATTAGGAAAAGATGCCTTCGGAGATTTTCTGGTGGAAACCTTGCAACATGTCGGGGTGGATACTCGTTATGTTTTCCGGACAAATGAGGCCAATACAGGATTAGCCTTTGTTTCATTGAAAAGTAATGGTGAAAGAGATTTCAGCTTCTATCGTAACCCGTCTGCCGATCTTTTGTTAGAAGCGGATGAAATTAAAGACAGTATGGTTGAGGAAGGGGATATTTTACACTTTTGTTCAGTCGATTTAGTAGAATCGCCAATGAAATATGCCCATGAAAAGCTGATTCAATTGGTTCATAATAAGCAGGGCATCGTTTGCTTCGATCCTAATGTGCGATTGCCGTTATGGTCAGACCATGAGAAGTGCAGAAAGACGATTTTGGCATTTATTCCGAAGGCTCATATTGTGAAGATTTCAGATGAAGAGCTTGAATTCATTACAGGAATCAAGGATGAATCATCCGCGCTGCAATCATTATTTGCCGGCAATGTAAAGGTTGTCGTCTATACGAAGGGCAGCGAAGGAGCATCGATCATTACCCGCGGTCATTCTTATTCTAAAGAAGCGTTTAAGGTCAATGCAGTGGATACAACAGGTGCAGGTGACGCCTTCATCGGAGGATTTTTATCCTGTCTCCTTCGCGATGGGGTAACGGTTGCCGGATTGGAGTCATATGTAGAAAAGCATAGTGACTATTTACTTTCTTTCTCGAATGCCAGCGGTGCTTTGACAACGACTAAAAAGGGCGGCATCAGCGCGTTGCCAGCTCTTGAAGAAATTCAACAGCTGCTTTTGAATAAAAATGAGGACTTAACAGCAGTCATCTAAATAAAGCGTTCGGCCAGGAGTGAAAGCTTCTGGCTGAATGCTTTTTGCTGTTTTATTTTTTCTTGGAAAAATCATCGTTCTTAAGTATGCTATACTTTAAATGTTAAGAATTAACGAATGATTATAGTTGAAGATAAGGTGAGATTTTACAATGGCAGCAAGAGAAAAGAAAAATAAAGTCAGCATTAAAGATGTAGCCGCCAAATCAGGTGTATCAACAGCAACTGTCTCACATGTGATTAATGGAACGCGTTTCGTGTCCGAGAAAGTGTCTTTGAAGGTAAAAGAGGCGATGAAGGAATTGAATTATGTGCCGAATCCTGTTGCCAGAACGCTTAGAAGTCACCAGTCGCATCTGATTGGTTTAATCATTCCCGTTAAGGAATATACTGATACGGCCAATGCTTTTTTTATGATGGTAGCTCAGGGCATAGAAGAGACACTGACAAAGAATGGCTATAAATTAATACTATGCAATTCCTATGAAAATCCTGATGTTGAGAAGGAACATATTCAAATGTTCAATGCTCAGCTGGTGGACGGTCTGATTTTGGCGCCGACAGGTAATGATTATTCATACTTGAATGAGATTTTGACAAAACAATACCCAGTTGCGTTCGTAGACCGTAAACCACAGAACTATCAAGGTGACTGCATTTTGTCCAATAACTTTCAAGGGGCATATGATGCGACCGAGCATTTAATCAAAAAAGGGCATAAGCAGATCGGATTCATGTCAGGTGATCTAGGTCTGACAACGAGTGATGATCGCTTCGAAGGGTATAAACAGGCACTTTCCGACTATAACGTCGAGTTTAATGAAACGTTTGTGAAGCAGGATTATGCTTCATTGGAGAATGGCTATAAAATGGCTAAAGAATTTGTGGAGCAAAAGCAAGTGAGCGCTATATTTATTGCCAATAATAATATGACGATGGGAGCCATCTCCTATTTTCAGGAGCAGTATATTAAAATACCCGATGAAATAGCAATCGTTGGCTTTGATGATTATGATTGGGCAAAGATTATTAATCCGCCGCTTACGACAGTCAAACAACCTGCTTTTGAACTGGGACAAAAAGCAGCAGAAGTCATTTTGAATCGCATTCGTAATCAACAGCAAGAACCTCAAGAACATGTATTAGATACAACACTGATTGTCCGCAAATCCAGTTAATTTATTTTAACTATTATTCACGAATTAAGGTGATGAAATGAAAAATCCAACCTATCAAGTAATCTCTTTGAATACCGGGAAAATTGAAACGTTAACGTACGGCAACCGAACATTTGAATCGGCCATCCGCAAGCAGCCAGTTCTGGAGCCGGTTTATTTGGGTAAAATAGGGTTAGCAGTCGATGAGCAGGCATATAAAGGACATGGCGGGGCGGATAAAGCATTGTGCTTATATCCGTATGATCATTATCCTTATTGGCGCGAAATTGTATCCGATTTTAGCGAAACAGCACTATTCGGCGAAAATTTGACGGTGGAAGGGTTAACGGAAAATAATGCCCATATCGGAGACACTTTCTCGTTCGGTGAAGCGGTCATCCAAATATCAGAGCCGCGCAATCCGTGCCATAAGCTGGCTGCCAAGTATGATGTGCCGGATATGGTCATACGAGTGCGAGATTCTGGCTATACCGGGTTTTATCTCAGAGTGCTGAAAGAAGGAACTGTTAAGCCGGGCGATAATCTCGTGCTGATCGAGCCTGACCCGAACCAAGTTTCAGTCTCCCTCGTGAACGATGTGACATTTTTTGACCGATATCATAAGGAGAAGCTTGAGAAAGTGTTGCAGGTTGAGGCTTTGTCGGAGGGGTATCGAGAGAGTTTGTTGAAGCAATATGAGAAGGTAAGGCTGTTATGATA
>JBJFHH010000025.1:0-5453 GCA_051893475.1 Bacillus sp. (in: firmicutes)
AACCAAATTGAATTTTCCCTTTAATGCCAGCTTCTGTTTGGAAGTTAGCTAAAGTGCTGCCGACTAAATCGTTATACATTGGATTTAAGTTGTACAGAATAGTTCTTGGAAGTGCATCTTCTTTTTCAAATGCATTAAGTAGTGCATTTAAAGGCGCCGCAACATGTCCAGCATCATTGATGGAATCAAATCCGGCATCCGGACCTAGTTTATTGAACATTTTCGTATTATTGTTACGAATCGCTCCAAAATGGATTTGCATTGCCCAGCCTAATCTTGTATAAGCTTTTGCAAGAGCCACCAAAGTAGCTGTTTTGAACTTGTTCTCAGCTTCTTTGCTTACAGCTTTACCATTTCGCGCTGCTTGATAAATGTAATTTAATTCACTTTCATCATAAGTAGCGTAAGGCAGTTCACCAAGTCCGTGATCAGAAATTCGGCAGCCATTTTTATGGAAGAATTCAACGCGCTCCACAAGAGCTTGTACATACTCTTCGTATGTAGCCAACTTGCGATCACAAACTGATTCCATAGCTTCGATAAATGGAATGAACGTTTTGTGGTTGATTTCTAATCCTTTATCCGGACGGAAAGTCGGTAATACTTTCACGTCAAAATTTTCTTGTTTAGCAATTTCAGCATGGTAATGTAAATCATCTGTAGGATCATCTGTTGTGCAAATAACCTTTACATTTGAACGCTTAATCAGTTCTTGGCAGCTATAATCAGCTTGAGCCAGCTTTTCATTACACTGCTCCCAAATACGCTCCCAATTATTTCCGTTCAGCAGTTCATCTATTCCGAAGTACTTTTTCAATTCTAAATGCGTCCAATGATACAATGGGTTACCTACACAAGATGGTACTGTTTCCGCCCATGCAGCAAATTTATGTTTGTCACTGGCATCACCTGTGATATAACGCTCATCTACACCGTTTGCACGCATCGCTCTCCATTTGTAATGATCGCCTGATAACCATAATTCAGTGATATTTTTAAATTGCTTATTCTCAGCAATTTCTTTTGGAGATAAATGACAATGATAATCATAGATTGGCAAATCTTTTGCATATTTATGATATAGTGACACGGCTGTTTCGTTTTTTAACATGAAATTATCATGAATAAATTGACTCATATCATAATCCCTCTTTTTTATACTTGTTCAACAATGAACATGAATGAATTATTTATTGCGGATTGATTCAACTACATCCACAAATTCACGTGCTACTGCTTGTACAGAACTGTAATCACCGTTCTTCACGTTTTTTGTAAGTGCGCTTCCGATACCAACCGCAAAAGCACCACTTTCGATCCAATCTCCTACATTGTCCTTACTTACGCCACCCGATGGCATCATTTGAACATGAGGAAGTGGACCGTGTACATCTTTGATAAATGATTTTCCTAACAAACTTCCTGGGAAAAGCTTAATCACATCAGAACCATATGTCGTTGCTTCCACGATTTCCGTTACGGAACCACAACCAGGCAAATATGGAATGCAATAACGATTACACATTAAAGAGATTGCTTTATCGAAGTGTGGGCTAACAATATAGCGTGCCCCTTTCATGATTGCAATTCTTGCCGTTTCTTCATCAAGTACTGTTCCAGCACCGACAATCATGGATTCTTCACCAAGATTCGATAATTCGGCGATTACTTCTGCCGCATCTGGTGTTGTAAATGTTACTTCTAGAGAACGAATGCCACCTTTGTATGCTTGCTTAGCAATTTCGATTGCTTCTTCTTTGCTGTTCCCACGTACAACCGCCACTACATAACCTTTATGCATTTCGTTCAGAATTTCATATTTTTGTAACAAGATTTCCACCTCATTGTTCCCTTTTTTAAAAAAACATTTTTTCAGAACGGAAGAAAACAAATGCTAAGAATGCACTTGTTTTCCCCGCTATTTATTTTTAATCCAAAAGTCGAATTATACGCCTGAATAAGCTGAGAACGCACCATCAACCGGAATGATAACACCATTTACAAAGCTAGATGCTTCGTGGCTTACTAGATATAACATAGTTCCAACTAGTTCATGTGCCTCACCGAAACGATCCATTGGCGTGTTTCTTAAGATTTTTTCAGAGCGCTCTGTATAAGAACCATCTTCATTTTTCAATAGTTTTTCGTTTTGTGCAGTTACGAAGAAGCCTGGCGCAATCGCGTTAACACGGATACCAACCTTAGACATATGCACTGCTAACCATTGCGTGAAGTTACTTACAGCAGCTTTTGCACCACTATATGCAGGGATTTTTGTTAAAGGTGTATAAGCATTCATAGAAGAAACATTGATGATTGTAGCACCTTCACGATTGATCATATCGCTTGCAAACTCTTGAGAAGGTAACAATGTTCCTAAGAAGTTCAAGTTGAATACAAATTGGACACCTTGAGGATCTAAATCAAAGAATGTAATCGTATCTTCCAGCTTCTCTTTCAGATCTTCCTCGAATAAATATTCTTTTGTCGTTGTACCAAGCGGATGGTTACCGCCAGCACCATTGATTAGAATATCACAAGGACCAAATTTCTCTAAAATCACTTCATGAGCTGCTTTTAAACTTTCTTTATCCAGCACGTTTGCTTCAACACCGATAGCCGTGCCGCCATTTTGTCTTACTTCAGACGCTTTCTTTTCCGCATTTTCTAACTTAAGGTCTAATACAGCTACCTTTGCGCCGCACGCTGCCAACGCATCGACAAACTGTCCGCATAGGATCCCAGCTCCGCCTGTTACTACTGCTACTTTATTTGTCAAATCGATTTGAAAAGGTAATGTAGTCATCCTGATGATACCTCCAATTTATATTTAAAGAATTTAATTCATTGCTAATGTATCAGCTAACATACTTGTATACTAGCATACTTATTTATGGGTTTCAATAATTATTGCAAAGGATTTCATTAACTCTTTTTCTGTTTTGCATCATGTGTGCATTAATAGTTTGAACATTTACCCCTAAAACTTTCATTAAACAAAAAAAAGTATCCTTTTTATTGGATACTTTTTTCTTACTTATCGAAAAAATGCTGATATGGACCTTCTTCATTAAATAACTTTTCCCATACTTTCTTCGGCTCGATAATATGTTGATATATAACATGTTCGACTTCGTCTACTGCCTGTTCTTCAATCAACCGAATGATTTCTTTATGCTGTTCAATCGCTGTCGCAAAGCTGTTTTCCATTTCAGAAAGCACTCTCATGCGATTGTAATGCGTACTCAATCTTGTAATGGCTCCCCACACATGTTCCATATTATTTTCTTGGAAGATTTTTAAATGAAAAGCCGTATCTAATTGATGAAAGTCTAATTCCGATTCATTTTGATCAAGGAGTGTTTCTTGCAATAGGACGATACTTTTTAATTCAACCAATGCAGAACTAGAAAACTTTTGGCAGGAGCGCTTCAGAACTTCTTTTTCCAATGTATAACGCATAAATGTTGCTTCTTCAATTAATTGAAAATTAATTTTGGCGATATACGTTCCAACTTGCGGTAACACTTCAACTAAGTTCTCTTCCTTTAATTTAGCCATTACCTCTCTTATTGGTGTTCGAGAGATTTGCAGTTGTTCCGCCAATTCTATCTCACTAATAGCCTGTCCTGGTTGAAGTTGTAACGACATAATCCCGTCTTTAATCACTCTATATGAATATTCTTTATTATTCTCGCCCGATACCTTTGGTGTTATTGTAAACATGATAGCATGCACTCCCTCATTCTGTTTCCCTATTTATATACTAGCATACATATGCGTTTTTGCCCACATGTCTCATAGCTTGGAACTTGGGTTTTTGCATATTTATTCTAAACGGTGAATTCGGGGGGTATTCTCATTATCTTGTTTCAAAATAGCACGAATACCGCGTGTCGGCTTTCCAAAAATTATCCCAATACTTCTTGGGCTCAATCACGTGTTGATATAGAAACTGTTCTACTCTGTTTATATCTTTACTTTCGATCAATTTTATCATTTCAGTATGTTGTTTAACCGCTACATCAAAGTTATTATTCATTTCAGAAAGTACTCGCATGCGATTATAATGCGTGCTTAGGCGAGTTATTTCTTCCCACACATGTTCCATCTTATTCTCCTCGAATATAAGATAGTGAAATTGCTTATCCAGCTTATGGAACTCGTGAACCTTTTCATTTTGACCGATTAATCTCTCCTGCTCAGCTACATTTCTCGCTAAAGCTGCTAATCTTTCTCTTGAAAAAGTCTGACAAGACATTTTCAAAATTTCTTTTTCTAAAGTGAAGCGCATAAATGCAGCCTCTTCAATTAATTGAAAACTTATTTTCGAAACATATGTACCAATTTGCGGATAAACATCGACCAAGTTCTCTTCTTTTAACTTCGTCATCACTGCTCGAATCGGGGTCCTCGAAGTCTGGAACAAGGAAGCTAACTCCACTTCACTTATAGACTGACCCGGATGCAATTGTAATGACATGATGGCATCTTTCACTAATCGGTAGGCATATTCTTTCATATATTCTCCGGTCGCTCTCGGAATCATCGCTATCAAGTATAGTCCCTCCCCAAGGATTACAGCAATGCAAACTTCTATGGATATAAATAAAGAAGATAACTAAAAATTCATTAGCTATCTTCTTTATTTGATTTATTAAAGATAATTATTGATTTCTTCTAGCAGCTAATTCAGCATTCATCTCTTCTGTACGTTTCTTTGTTAATGGATATAAGAACAACATTACAAGAAAAATTAACGTGTAAACAATTGCTGGGATTAGCGTTGCTAACGTATGAATACCATTCAATGTGCTTTCTGCTTGTACAGCATTTGCAGCGTTGTATCCTACAGCAGCGATCGCAGCACCACCGATACCACCTGCGATTGCTTGACCTACTTTACGAGAGAATGAGTAGATTGAATATACTGTTCCATCTTCACGTAAACCAGTTACCAATTCATGATAGTCGATAACATCTGTTACGAATGCCCATACAACTGTGTTGAAGAAAGCGATACCGAACAAACCAACTGTAGCAACAGCAACGAAAGTCATACCAGAAATATCTTTCAAGAAGAACAATGCAAAGTATGCAACTGCCGCTAATACTAGACCGAAACATGAAATTTCTTTCTTACCAAACTTCGATACAAGCGGTTTGATTAGAGGCATTGCAGCGAATACAGCGACTGATTGCACGACACCGTAAGTACTTAATGCAGCGGCACTTGCGAAATAATCTTTGAACAGATACACGTTTACTGTACCGATAAACATACTGTTTGTCATAAACAATAAAGAAGCAACTAAAATCCAAAGCAACGGTTTGTTTTTCGTGATACCTTTTAATGTTGCTTTTAAATTCATATTTTCTTTAGATTGTACAGGAGCTACAATACGTTCAGTTGACAATTTATAACATGCCATATAACAGCAAATAGAAAGAAC
>JBJFHH010000026.1:0-14185 GCA_051893475.1 Bacillus sp. (in: firmicutes)
CCTCTGGCGTCTCAATCGGACACATACGGCCATAGTGAGAATAGTGAACGTCACGTACTTCCATACCAGCGCGCTCACGCGTTAAACCACCAGGTCCTAATGCGGATAGACGACGTTTGTGCGTCAATTCGCCAAGCGGGTTTGTTTGGTCCATGAATTGCGATAATTGAGAGCTTCCGAAGAATTCTTTAATCGACGCGATTACAGGACGGATGTTGATTAATTGTTGCGGTGTAATTGTGTTTGTGTCTTGAATAGACATTCTTTCACGCACCACACGTTCCATACGGGATAAACCGATACGGAATTGGTTTTGCAGCAATTCACCAACAGAGCGAAGACGACGGTTACCTAAGTGGTCAATATCGTCTGTATCGCCAACTGAATGCAATAAGTTAAAGAAATAACTGATAGACGCAATGATATCCGCAGGAGTAATATTTTTAATTTCTTCCTCGATATTAGCATTGCCGATAATGTTAATGACATTTTCGCTGTCTGTTTCAGTTGCTGAGTAAATTTTAATGGATTGAAGCAACACATCGTCTTCTACAACTCCGCCGAATGGCTTAAATGTTTTGAAGCCGATTCCTTCTTCCAAGAACGGAAGAATGCGATCAAGCGTACGACGGTCTAAAATCGTTCCTTTTTCAACGATGATTTCTCCTGTTTCAGGATCAACCAGCGTTTCCGCGATTCGTTGATTGAACAAACGATTTTTAATGTGAAGCTTTTTGTTCATTTTATAGCGGCCTACATTCGCTAAATCGTATCGTTTCGGATCGAAGAAGCGAGATACAAGTAAGCTCTTAGCGTTTTCAACCGTAGGCGGTTCACCTGGTCTTAAACGTTCATATATTTCAATAAGCGCTTTTTCAGTACTCTCTGTGTTATCTTTTTCAAGCGTATTGCGCAAGTATTCGTTTTCCCCAATCAGGTCTACGATTTCTTGATCAGAACCGAAACCTAATGCACGAAGAAGCACCGTAACCGGCAGCTTTCTTGTACGATCGATTCTTACATACACAACATCTTTCGCATCTGTTTCATATTCCAGCCATGCACCACGGTTTGGAATAACAGTTGCCGTAAAGCCTTTTTTACCGTTTTTATCTACTTTATTACTAAAGTAAACACTTGGAGAACGAACTAACTGAGAAACAATTACACGTTCCGCCCCGTTCACGATAAATGTACCTGTTTCCGTCATTAATGGGAAATCGCCCATGAATACATCCTGGTCTTTAACTTCCCCTGTCTCTTTATTGACAAGACGGACTTTTACACGTAGAGGAGCTGAGTAAGTAACGTCGCGTTCCTTTGATTCCTCTACTGAATATTTAGGCTCACCTAAGCTGTAATCAATGAATTCCAGCGATAGGTTTCCTGTGAAATCCTCGATTGGAGAAATATCTTTAAACATTTCTCTTAATCCTTCATCCAAGAAGTTTTGGTAAGAAGCTGTTTGGATTTCGATTAAGTTTGGTAATTCTAGCACCTCGCTAATGCGTGCATAACTTCTGCGTTGGCGGTGTCGTCCATACTGAACAAGTTGACCTGTCAACAGATTCACCCCTCAAATCAAGCGTTATAAGAATCTATCGTCTACCCGGACAGATACAGTCCTTCTAGACAAAAAGAAAATGGTTTCATATCAAAACCATAATTCACAAAAAACGAACTATTATTATATATATATTGACCTCTTGCCCACAGTTTATACTATCGTTTTTAAAGAAAATGAGCCGAGACTATATATATGCATTTTATAATACTATCATAGCCCGTTTTAAGAGTCAATTTTTTTCGACATCAAAATAAAATAGCCTTTTTTCTTAGCGATAACCTCTACATTACCGAACAGACTCTCCATCTTTTCCATTGCCGATGGAGCTCCTTGTTTTTTCTGAATAACAACCCAAAGCTCGCCTGACGGCATCAGATGTTCATAGCTTTTCTCAAAAATCTCATGAACAACCTGTTTTCCCGCCCGAATCGGCGGGTTTGTCAGAACTGCCGCAAAGGATGTATGCGTTACAGAAGAAAAAACATTGCTCTCATGTATATTTACATTCGAGATTTGATTAAGCGCGGCATTTTCTTTTGCTAATTGCACGGCTCTCTCGTTTACATCAACCATTTCAACCTTTGCATGCGGATAGGCGTATGCCATGCTCAAACCAACGGGACCGTATCCACATCCGACATCTAATAGTTCCCCTTCTATTCCTTCCGGATAAGAAAAAGCCTCAATTAGCAACCGTGAACCAAAGTCCACTTCTTTTTTCGAAAATACACCATTATCCGTTTTAAAGCGAAACGATTTGCCTCGCAATGTGTAATCCCAATATTGCGGGTTACTTTCTGTCGTTGGATTTTTGGAGTAATAATGATTAGTCAAGGGACAGCCTCCTTTAAAAAGGAAATTTAGAAGATCAGGTTTATAGAAGATGAATAAAGAAGAAGTAGAAAAACCGCTTTCGGTTCTTCTTTATTGATTAACTCAGCCAAAAAAAGCTCGCTGGATTCAGCGAGCTTTTTTTAAGCAACATTACTTAACTTCAACGTTTGCTCCAACTTCTTCAAGTTTAGCTTTGATTTCTTCAGCTTCTTCTTTAGAAGCACCTTCTTTAAGTGCTTTCGGAGTGTTGTCAACAAGTTCTTTTGCTTCTTTAAGTCCAAGACCTGTTACTTCACGTACCACTTTGATAACTTTGATTTTTTGATCTCCAGCAGAAGCTAGAACTACGTCAAATTCAGTTTTCTCAGCAGCAGCTTCTCCGCCACCAGCTACTACAGCTACAGGAGCAGCAGCAGTTACGCCGAATTCTTCTTCGATTGCTTTTACAAGGTCATTTAGTTCTAAAACAGTCATAGCTTTTACAGCTTCAATGATTTGTTCTTTAGTCATTTTATATTTCCTCCTTAGTACATTTCAAAATAATTTAGTATATAATCCGGTACTACTTATGCGACGCAGTAATAATTATGCGCCTTGCTCTTCCTTTTGATCTGCAACTGCTTTAGTAGCAAGTGCAAGATTGCGGATTGGAGCTTGAAGAACGCTAAGCAACATAGAAAGAAGACCTTCGCGTGATGGAAGTTCAGCAAGAGCTTTAACTTCTTCTACAGATGCAACGTTACCTTCGATTACACCAGCTTTAATTTCTAGTGCTTCGTGTTTTTTAGCGAAATCGTTTAGGATTTTCGCAGGAGCAACTACATCCTCAGTTGAAAATGCAATTGCGTTTGGACCAGTAAGCGCTGAATTTAATTCAGCAACTTCAGCTGATTCTGCTGCAAGACGAGTTAGTGTATTTTTGTACACTTTGAATTCGATACCCGCTTCACGTAGTTGTTTACGAAGTTCAGTAACTTCAGCAACGTTTAATCCACGGTAATCAACAACGATTGTTGATTTGCTAGCTTTGAATTTATCGGCAATTTCTTGCACGATTTGTTTTTTAGCTTCAATAGCTTTGCTCATCTATTACACCTCCTGTATATTTGCTCAAAACACATTTATACCGGTCAAAAAGAAAACCCTCAAATCAAGCAGACGTGAGGGCAGTAATTTTCAAAGCATCATAGTCACTAGGGACTCAATAAATCGAAATTACCTCGGTAGGAAATTAAGCTCTATTGAGCACCTACTGTCTACGGTACAAATGGTATTCGTTTTTTCAACAAAAAGTATTATATAATCAATCGACTATGAAAGTCAAATGTTTTTTAACTTAGTTTTTGATAGTGAAAGTAGAAGGATCCACTTTAACACCAGGGCCCATCGTAGAAGTTACAGCAAGGTTTTTGATGTAAGTTCCTTTAGCTGCCGCTGGTTTCACTTTTAGCATTGTATCATAGATAGTAGCGAAGTTTTCAACAAGCTTGCTGTTTTCGAATGATACTTTACCGATTGGTACGTGGATGTTGCTTTGACGGTCTACACGGTATTCAACTTTACCAGCTTTGATTTCGTTAACCGCTTTTGTTACGTCGAAAGTAACTGTTCCAGTTTTAGGGTTTGGCATTAAGCCTTTAGGTCCTAATACACGACCAAGTTTACCAACTTCACCCATCATGTCAGGAGTTGCAACGATTACGTCGAACTCGAACCAACCTTGTTGGATTTTGTTGATGTAGTCTGCATCGCCTACGAAGTCAGCGCCAGCAGCTTCTGCTTCTTTTGCTTTTTCGCCTTTAGCGAATACTAAAACGCGTTGAGTTTTACCAGTTCCGTGTGGAAGTACAACTGCTCCACGGATTTGTTGGTCAGCTTTCTTAGGGTCTACGCCTAAACGGAAAGCAACTTCAACTGTTGCGTCAAATTTAGCGAAGTTAGTTTTTTTAACTAATTCGATTGCTTCTTCAACTGAATAAGCAACTGTACGATCTACAAGCTTTGCAGCTTCGATATATTTCTTGCTTTTTTTAGCCATTTTAAAAATCCTCCTAATAATGTGGTTTTAACGGTATAAGCCTCCCACGAAAAAGGTTGCGAAATACTTATATGAACTTCGCAACCCCGTAGAAACGTCTAACTTATTTGCAAGGATTAGTCTTCGATGACAATACCCATGCTTCGTGCAGTACCTTCAACCATACGCATTGCAGACTCAACGTTTGCAGCGTTTAGATCAGGCATTTTAGTTTCAGCAATCTCACGCACTTTGTCGCGTTTAACTGTTGCAACTTTTTTACGATTCGGTTCACCAGAACCAGACTCGATACCAGCCGCTTTCTTAAGCAATACAGCAGCAGGTGGAGTTTTCGTAATGAATGTAAAAGAACGGTCTTCAAATACCGTAATTTCAACAGGAATGATAAGACCAGCTTGTTCTGCAGTACGAGCGTTGAACTCTTTACAGAAACCCATGATGTTAACACCTGCTTGACCTAGTGCTGGACCAACTGGTGGAGCTGGATTAGCTTTAGCTGCAGGAATTTGAAGTTTTACGATTTTAATTACTTTTTTAGCCACGAGACACACCTCCTTAAAGTCCGTGATGTGGTAATAGGGGTTTAGTCCCCTCCCACTCAACGTTTTCATTCTTTATATAGTGAATAAAGAACCAAACTATCTGTTCAGGCCTCTAATCATCGAGACATACTGACCTTTGAAATCTTAACATCTTTCAGCATGTATTTCAAGTTATTTCACATTATAATTTTTCTACCTGAGAAAAATCCAGTTCTACCTTCGTGTCACGGCCGAACATATTAACAAGTACTTTCAGCTTCGCTTTGTCCGCTTCCAATTCTTCAATTATCCCTGCGTACGTTGCGAACGGACCTTCTTTAATCGTCACTGTTTCACCCAGTTCAAAGTCCATATCGATACGCTTCTCATCCATACCCATTCTTTTTAGAATGAAGTTAATTTCATCCTCTAATAATGGTGTCGGTTTCGATCCGGAACCAGCTGAACCTACGAATCCTGTAACGCCCGGCGTGTTACGGACAACATACCAAGAATCGTCTGTCATAATTAATTCTACAAGCACGTAGCCAGGGAATACCTTTTTCTTCACTACTTTTTTCTTGCCGTTTTTCAAATCTGTTTCTTCTTCTTCCGGAACAACAACGCGGAAGATTTTATCTTGCATACCCATTGATTCAACACGTTTTTCAAGGTTTGCTTTTACTTTATTTTCATAACCAGAATAAGTGTGAACAACATACCAGTTTTTTTCCATAATTCATCAGGGTTAAAAACCCTTCCCTCCCTTGGATTGATTCATCTTCGTAATGGAAGCCATCTATGTTTTGTGCTTGCTTGCTAATGGTCAGCGAGCTAAATTTGTCCAAATTAAAAAAGCCACTTTGCGGGCTTTTTTCCTTACACATTATTCTAACACTATTATGTCTTTTTTACGAATAAGTTATTCAGCAGAAACCAAATGTTTTTGCGAAAATCACAGACTCGTAACGAAACGGATTAACTCCGAAATACCTAAATCGATAACGGTGAAGAATAACGCCATAATAATTACCGTGCTGATTACGATAATCGTATAGCTTGTAAGCTCTTTTCTTTTCGGCCAGCTTACTTTCTTCATTTCTCTGCCGATGCCACGGAAATACTCGGTCAAGCGCTGCATTTTCTTTACCTCCAACATATGTGACTGCTTAAAATAGATGCTTATTTATTTCGTCTCTTTATGAAGAGTATGAGCATTACATGTTTTACAAAACTTTTTAATTTCTATTCGATCTGATTTGGAAGCCTTATTGCTTTCTGTCGAATAGTTGCGTGAACCACAATTGCTGCAAGCCAGAATTGCTTTCGTTCTCATGGAATATACACCTGCTTAAATTTTTAAAAATCCGTAATTATAACCTTATCACGGGCTTCGTCCCTTGTCAACGGACCGATTCGTTCATTCGTAATAGATGGATTTGTTAATACTGTAATGTTTTTAAAGCGAAATTTCCCTAATTTCCAAATAGCGTTCCAACTTCCGCTTTACTCTTTGGAGGGCATTATCGATAGATTTAACATGGCGGTTTAACTCTTCTGAAATCTCCTGATATGACTGTCCATCAAGGTATAGTGCGAGCACCTTTCTTTCCAAATCACTCAGAAGCTCAGCCATTTTCAGCTCAATATCATCAAACTCTTCTTGATTGATAATCAATTCTTCCGGATTCATCGCTTTTGCCCCAGTAATGACATCCAGCAAGGTCCGATCTGATTCTTCATCAAAAATAGGCTTGTCCAAAGAAACATACGAATTCAGCGGAATATGCTTTTGACGCGTCGCTGTTTTAATCGCCGTTATAATTTGGCGCGTGATGCAAAGTTCCGCGAACGCTTTAAAAGATGTGAATTTATCTCCCTTAAAATCACGAATGGCTTTATATAAGCCAATCATTCCTTCTTGCACGATATCCTCTTTATCCGCTCCGATCAGGAAATACGTCCGTGCCTTTGCCCGAACAAAATTCCGGTATTTGTGGATTAAAAAATCCAACGCTTCACTTTCTCCCCGATGCACTAATTCCACAAGCTGATCATCATCAAACTGCAAATATCTCTCATCCGCTTTATGTTCATTCAGCACAAACTGACCCCCTTGCCCGAACCAATGATTAGAACCATTATACAGCAGGAAAATTTTAGTAGTCAATCATCAAAATTGCCCTCTTCTCCATTTTTCGAATTTTTCAGCCACCTCATCAGACAGCTGTATCTTCGAAGCCGGTTTTGATTCGCTTCGCACCTTTACATGTTTCTCCACCTCGCCGGTTATATGTCGGCATTCATTCAGAAGCTCACGGGCAGATTTACGGAGTGCTCCTTGTCCGAAAATCGCCCACTGCTCTGTATAATCCGATGTCGCCACATGTATTTGCGTTTTAATGTTACTCAACTCAATAGCCAGCTTTTCAATTCGTTCATCCGCTGTTTCATTTTCTTTCGTGTAGATGACATCAATTTTATAATTTTTATACTTTCTTTCTAAGCCTTTGACAAAATAAGCATCGAAAACAACTACTACTTCATATCCTGTATAACCTTTATATTCAGCCAAAATTTCAATCAGCCGATCGCGGGCGGCTGAAAGATCTCGATCTTTCAGCACTTTCAATTCCGGCCAGTCCCCTATAATATTATAGCCGTCAACGATTAGGATATTTTTCATCGCTTATTGTCCCAGGGGATGTCGTTTTCTGTATACTTCATACATCAGAAGACTTGCCGCTACTGATGCATTCAGCGATGTTACTTTACCGACCATCGGCATGTGAACGAGGAAGTCGCATTTTTCCTTCAAAATACGGCTCATGCCTTTTCCTTCGCTTCCGATGATAATACCGATGGACATACCTCCATCCAGTTGACGGTAATCATCACTGCCTTTCGCATCCGTTCCGGCAATCCAAAGTCCGCGATCCTTTAATTCCTCGACTGTTCTTGCTAAATTCGTTACCCGCGCTACAGGTATGTATTCAATCGCTCCTGTTGAAGCCTTTGCCACCGTTGCCGTCAGACCTACAGCCCGTCTTTTCGGAATGATAATACCGTGCGCCCCTGTTGCATCTGCTGTTCTCATAATGGAGCCTAAGTTATGCGGATCCTCAATCTCATCCAGAATTAAAAAGAAAGGCGCCTCATTTCTTTTCTCCGCCACTGCAAATAAGTCATCCAATTCAGCGTATTGATAAGCCGCTACTGCGGCAATGACACCTTGATGGACGCCGACACCCATTGCGTCAATCTTTTTCTTCGGCACAATTTGCGTCAATACTTTCTTCTCTTTGGCAAGCTCGATGATTTGACCCATTGAACCTTTTTGCGAACCTTCCGCAATCATAATTTTGTTAATATCTCTGTCGGACTTCAATGCTTCCAATACCGGATTGCGTCCAATAATGTATTCTTCACTCATGAAGCACCCACCTCATTTCTTCTCTTCTGTATAATCAATTGCCATCGCAATGATTTCTTCCATCCTTTGCAATCGATCACTCAGAAACAAATATCCTATCAATGCTTCAAACGCCGTCGAATAGCGATATGTTTGCACATCTGTATTCTTCGGTACCGTTCCCGATTTTGCATTTCTCCCTCTTCTTACAACCCCTTGCTCTTCCTCCGATAAAACGCCTGCATCTAACAAAGCATGAATGACTTTATTCTGTGCCTTTGCGGATACATAATTAGTCGAAGCGCGATGCAGCAAATGCGGTTTGACTGTTCCTTTTAAAAGAAGATGATGCCGTATATACTTCTCATATACAGCATCACCCATATAAGCTAAAGCCAAACTGTTCAGTTCCATCGGATTTAGACGATTGTTACGATTATCCATGTTTATCCTCTTTTCCATCTCGTTCCTTGAGGCGTATCTTCCAAAATAATATTTCGCGCCTTTAATTCATCGCGGATTTCATCCGAACGTTTAAAGTCGCGGTTCTTACGTGCTTGAATGCGTTCCTCGATTAGTTGTTCGATCTCTTCATCTAGCAATTCTTCACCTTGCAATGATAAGCCAAGCACACCGAACAGTTCTTCAAATTCATGAATAAATGCTTGAAGCACTTCTGTATGTGTCTGCTGCTCCATTAAGTAATAATTCGCCTGCTTCGAAAGCTCGAACAGAACCGAAATACCATTCGCTGTATTGAAGTCATCATCCATTTCGGTAATGAACTGATTGTGCAGCTCTTCTACTTTAGCCAACCATTCGTCTTTATGTTCCACCAAATCTGTTGCTGAAGATAGTCTGTGCTTCAGGTTATGGTAAGACGTTTTCAGACGTTCTAAAGCCGCTCCTGCGTTGCTAAGCAATTCATCGCTGTAGTTAATCGGATGTCTATAATGAACGGATAGCATAAAGAAACGCAGCACTTGCGGATCATGCTTCTTCAAAATATCATGCACTAAAACGAAGTTCCCCAGTGATTTCGACATTTTTTCATTGTCGATATTGATATATCCGTTATGCATCCAGTATTTCGCAAACGGTTTGCCAGTATAAGCTTCTGATTGCGCAATTTCATTTTCATGATGCGGGAACGCTAAATCTTGACCGCCGGCATGTATATCAATGCTGTCGCCAAGGTATTTCTTCGCCATAGCCGAGCATTCGATATGCCAGCCCGGACGACCTTTCCCCCATGGACTTTCCCAATATATTTCGCCTTCCTTAGCCGCTTTCCACAGAACAAAGTCTAACGGATCTTCCTTCTTCTCACCGACTTCGATTCTTGCGCCTGCATGCAAGTCATCAATAGATTGCTGAGACAGCTTTCCGTAGCCTTCGAATTTACGAGTACGGTAATAGACGTCACCTTCAGACTCATACGCATAACCTTTATCAACCAATGTTTGGATAAATTCAAGAATAATATCCATACTCTCCGTTACGCGCGGGTGAGCATCGGCCTTCGAGCAGCCAAGCGCCAGCACGTCATTGAAATACGCATCAATGAATCGTTGCGATACAACCGGCACTTCTTCTCCAAGCTCGTTAGCCACACGAATGATTTTATCGTCTACATCCGTAAAATTCGATACATACTTCACATCATATCCGCGATACTGCAAATATTTTCTCACTGTATCGAACACAATCGGCGGACGCGCATTCCCTATGTGTATGAAATTGTATACAGTCGGCCCGCACACATACATTTTCACCTTGCCTTCTTCAAGAGGCACAAATTCCTCCTTCTGGCGTGTTAATGTATTATAAAGTTTAATAGTCACCTTGTATTGCTCCTTTCGTTCAACAATGCTTCCATTTGCCTTTTCATATCTGTCAATTCCTGCTCGAGCTTGCTAATACGATCTCCTGTAGGATCCGGCAAATCGGAGTGATTCAAATTATGCTTCAGACGAACACCGTCCTGAATCACCACTTTGCCCGGTATTCCTACCACCGTCGAGTTAGGAGGCACTTCTTTTAGCACTACAGATCCCGCGCCTATTTTAGAATTCTCTCCAACCTTAATGGAACCTAAAACCTTTGCTCCCGTTGCAATTAAAACATTATCCTCAATCGTCGGGTGTCTTTTGCCCTTTTCTTTCCCTGTTCCGCCTAGCGTCACTCCCTGAAAGACCGTTACATTATCACCAATCTCACAAGTTTCCCCTATTACAACGCCCATACCATGGTCAATAAAAAATCTTCTGCCGATCTTTGCGCCCGGATGAATTTCAATACCGGTAAAGAAACGGCTGATTTGAGAAATTGAACGGGCTATGAAAAACATTTTCCTTCTGTAAAATCCGTGTGCCAGGCGATGCCACCAAATTGCATGAAGTCCCGAGTAAGTCAAAATGACTTCCAAATAACTTCTCGCTGCCGGATCTTGATCAAATACGACATCGATATCTTCTTTTAATAACTTAAACATCCCTATTCCCCTCAATTCCCAAATGATATAAACGAAAATCTTTTTTGAAGTGCAAAAAAGCGTCCCTGCCATAAAGACAGAGACGCTTTGAATTAAGCGCGGTTCCACTCTGTTTGGAAATGAACGCCCTAAACGGACCACTGATTTCCCAACTCTTCATTGTAACGGTATGAGACCGCCTATACCTACTATCATTTCAGCATAAGACTCCAGAGTGCATTTCAAAAGATTTAGCTTAGATCACTTGCAGCCATTGGTGATCCTCTCTTTAAAGCGTTATCTCCCTACTTCTCTCCATCAACGCAAACGTATGTTAATTTTACTTATACTATATAATATTTTCGACTATTTGTTAATCTAAAATACTTTGCAGACGTTTTTTAATTTTGTCTTTTCCGATTAGCGCAATCGCCTGCGGCAAATCAGGTCCGTGCGTTTGTCCTGTTGTCGCCACACGAATCGGCATGAACAACTTCTTGCCTTTTTGGCCAGTCGACTTTTGAACAGCCTTCATCGCCGCTTTAATTGAATCCGCTTCAAATACCTCAAGCGCTTCAAGTTCTGTTAAGAATGCAGACAGCACTTCCGGAACTTGCTCTTCAGCCAATACAGCTTTGCCTTCTTCGTCCAGTTCAATCTCATCTTTGAAGATGACTTCAGATAAAGGTACGATCTCTGCTCCATAGCTCATTTTCTCTTGGTATAGAGCAAGAAGATTCCGCACCCACTGCATATCTTCATCAGATAACGGTTCACTTACTTTGCCAGCCTTCACTAAATGAGGCAAGGCCAATTGTGTTAAACGGTCCAAATCAAGATTTTTCAAGTATTGGTTGTTCATCCAAGTAAGCTTTTGTGTATCGAATAGAGCCGGTGATTTAGACAATCTGTTTTCATCAAAGATTTCAATGAATTGCTCTTTCGTAAAGATTTCCTCTTCGCCGCCAGGAGCCCATCCAAGCAATGCGATAAAGTTAAATAATGCTTCAGGAAGATAGCCTAATTCCTCGTACTGCTCAATGAATTGGATGATCGTTTCATCACGTTTACTTAGCTTTTTGCGACTTTCGTTGACAATCAATGTCATATGACCAAATACCGGCGGCTCCCAGCCTAGCGCTTCATAAATCATTAATTGCTTCGGTGTATTGGAAATATGATCGTCTCCGCGTAAAACGTGAGAGATTTTCATTAAGTAATCATCGACGGTTACTGCAAAGTTATATGTTGGCGTACCGTCTTTTTTCACGATGACGTGATCACCGATGCCATTTGATTCAAACGAAACTTCACCTTTCACCATATCGTTGAATGTGAATGTTGTGTCTGCAGGCACTGCGAATCGAATGCTTGGCTGTCTGCCTTCCGCTTCCAGCTTCGCTTGTTCTTCCGCTGTCAGGTGACGGCATTTCCCTGAATAAGCAGGTGTTTCGCCTCGTGCAGCTTGTTCTTCACGTTCTGCTAAAATTTCTTCTTCTGTGCAATAGCACTTATATGCTAAGCCTTTTTCTAAAAGCTCTGTGTAATACTTTTTGTAAATGTCATTACGCTCTGATTGGCGGTAAGGACCATATTCGCCAGGCACATCGACACTCTCATCCCAATCGATTCCTAACCATTTCAAATATTTCAATTGGCTTTCTTCGCCGCCTGCAATATTTCTTTTCTTGTCTGTATCCTCAATGCGGATGATGAATTTTCCGCCTTTATGACGCGCGAATAAATAATTGAAAAGTGCTGTACGAGCATTTCCAATATGTAAATGACCAGTTGGACTTGGAGCATAACGAACTCTGATGTTATCGCCCATTGTTTGTGCCTCCCATGCAAAAAAATTTCTAATTGGATTGATTCATTGTAACACTGTGCCTATAAGAAAAAAAAGTATCACTTGCGATTCTTCTTATATTTTCTTCAATAAAACAGCGACCTGAGCAGCGATTCCCTCGCCTCGCCCTGTGAAACCGAGCTTTTCGGTTGTTGTCGCTTTCACGTTCACGTTCTCCTCTGCTGTCTCCAACAATTCGGCAATACGCGCACGCATCTCCGGTATATACGGAAGCATTTTCGGTTTTTGAGCAATGATTGTACAGTCGATATTACCGATTTCATATCCTTTTGCTTTCACGATTCCCCATACGTGCGTCAACAACTTTGCTGAGTCAGCATCCTTAAAAGCTGGGTCCGTATCAGGGAAGTGTTTGCCGATATCCCCTTCGCCAACCGCACCCAAACATGCATCCGCTACTGTATGAAGCAAGACATCCGCATCGGAATGGCCGAGCAAGCCTTTCTCATACGGAATGGTAATCCCTCCGATAATAAGTGGTCTTCCTTCCACCAATTGATGGACATCAAATCCTTGTCCGATTCGAAACATTTGCAATCACTCCTTTTTATATTGAGCTGTTTTTTTGAATATAGCCTCTGCAAAATATAAATCTTCCGGCGTAGTAATCTTTATATTAAGATAATGATCTTCTACCATGAATACTTTCTCTCCGTACATTTCAACAAGACTTGCATCATCGGTACCTAAAAAGCCGCTTTTCTCCGCCTGTTCATGCGCCTTTTTTAGGATAGACACACGAAAAGCTTGTGGGGTATGCACTGCCCACAAGCTTGATCGCTCAACGGTGTCTATAACTTGCCCGTCCGTTACCCTTTTGATTGTATCTTTTACATGCACGCCAGGAATGGCGCTGCCCTTTTCAGCCGCCATTTGGACGAGTTCGGCAATCGTTTCCTGCTTCACAAAAGGGCGGGCTCCATCGTGAACGAGCACAATGGAATCCTCATGATCATCTACGACCTGTAACCCGTTATAGACACTGTTTTGTCTCTCTTTACCGCCATTGACTATCTCGATTGTCTTATTGAATGTATAACGCTGAAGAACTTCTTCTATATCAGCTCTCTCACTAGCGTTTATCGGAAGAATAATTTTTTTGCAATAATGATCATTGTCAAAAACCTTGAGCGTATGGATAATAAGAGGCGTGTCGGCAATCTGTAAAAACATCTTATTTTTACCGGCCTTCATCCGCTTTCCCTGACCCGCTGCAAGGATAATAACTTCATAAAACATGAGCAACTATTCCTCCGTCTTTATACTACAATGCTTTTTCCAGCGATTTTGGCTTCGCAAAAATCATTCTGCCCGCAGATGTTTGCAGAACGCTTGTCACAATGACATCGATTTGCTTACTAATATAATCTCTGCCGCCTTCCACGACAATCATTGTACCATCATCGAGATAGGCAACACCTTGATTTTGCTCTTTTCCGTCCTTAATGACCAATACATTCATTTCTTCGC
>JBJFHH010000026.1:14285-22816 GCA_051893475.1 Bacillus sp. (in: firmicutes)
ACACCTTGATTTTGCTCTTTTCCGTCCTTAATGACCAATACATTCATTTCTTCGCCCGGAATGACAACCGGTTTAACCGCATTCGCTAAATCATTAATATTCAGCACCGGCACATTTTGAAACTCACATACTTTGTTCAAATTGAAATCATTCGTCACAAGTACGCCATGCATCACTTTAGCCAGTTTAATTAGTTTGCTGTCCACTTCTTGAATCTCTTCAAAATCTCCTTCATAAAACTCGACATTAACAGCCAGTTCTTTTTGGATGCGATTTAAAATATCCAAGCCTCGGCGTCCGCGGTTACGTTTCAGTGCATCGGATGAATCAGCAATATGCTGCAGTTCCTCAAGAACAAATTGCGGAATTACAATCGTTCCTTCAACGAAGCCTGTTTGGCAAATATCAGCGATTCTTCCATCAATGATGACACTTGTATCCAAAATTTTATATAAAGAACGCGCTTGCTCCTGTTTGCTTTTATTACCTTCTTGCTCATGTTCATGAGCTTTTTTTCTGCTCATTTTGAACAAGCCCATCAGCTCATCGCGCTTCTTCGTTCCGACTTGAAGTCCAAGATAACCGAATAAAAGCGTGATTAAAATCGGCAGCACAGTATTAACAATCGGCACCTTAATGCTTGAGATTGCAGCACTTAGCAAGAACGCCACCAATAAACCGACTACCAAACCAATTGTTCCGAAAATAATATCTGTAATAGGTACTTTAACAAGTCTTTCTTCCGTCCATCTAATAGCATCTATAACATAATCTACTGTCCAAAAGGTAATAAGATAAAATATAAGTGCGCCTAATAATGCTGCTACGTAAGGATTGTTAATATAATTTATATCATCAGCACCAATCAACATAAGCAGTTTCGGAATGAGAACCATCCCTAACGTACCGCCTATAATTAATAAGCATGCTTGTGTAATACGTTTTAACATCCTTTCACCTCCCTATAATAATCATTATTAACAAATGTATATTTTTTAAATGCAATCTTCTGCAAAATGTGTGCTCATTTGCTCATTCTAGCGTATATAAAAAGCCATTTTTTATCAACTAGTTGTCTTTTCCATTCACTTTAAGGCTAGCACTCTCAATTATCAGTGTCAATTGAGACACCATAGTTATAAAGTCCTTTCCGTATGCAAATGGTTTCTCAGCACACGCAAACCTTCTCTTATTTTCTTCGCCCTTACTTCACCAATACCTTCCACATCATCGAGTTCCTCTACAGATGCATTCATAATGGCTGTGAAGTTTTCAAACGTCTGCACAAGGTTTTCAATAATCAGAGCCGGCAGCCTCGGTATTTTATTCAGCATACGATAACCTCGCGGAACGATCGTTTCATCAAGCGGCACATAGCCGTTATAACCGAGCGCCTTCAAAATCGCCCCGTCCTCAACTAACTGCTGATGAGAAAGCTCATGCAGCTTATCCATTACTGTATTAACACCTGCATGCTCATCATTCATATAATCGAGCACAATCAATTCGCCCTCTTCCTCAAGAGACGAAATCACCTCGTTCATTTGCAGCCGAATTAGGCGTCCTTCCACACCAAGTTCCGTTAAATAAGAAAGCAGCTCATTCTTTATACGGATGAACATGATAAAACGTTGCAAAACTCGAATTAATTCTGCATATGTCACAATTTCTTCAAATTCTGAACGCCCTAAATTGCCGATACTTTGATACAAAACAGATTTATATTTCTCCAGCGTCTGAATCGCCTGGTTTGCTTTTGTCAAAATAACACCCATATCAATCAATGTATAGCGGAAATTACCCTGATACACGGTAATAACATTGCGACGCTGCGAAATAGCGATGACAAGTGCCTTCGTTTCTTTCGCAACTCGCTCCGCTGTGCGGTGGCGCATCCCTGTTTCACTCGAAGAATAAGTGGTATCGGGAACTAACTGGGCATTGGCCAACAAAATTTTATCTGCATTCTCATTCAAAATAATGGCTCCATCCATCTTCGCCAATTCGTACAAGGAACTTGGCGAATAAGGACAACCAATCGAAAAGCCTCCCTCAACGATTGCTTTTACCTTTTCATTATATCCGACTACTATTAAGCCGCCTGTATTGGCTCTTAATACATTATCTATTCCATATCGTAAAGGTGTACCGGGAGACACTAGCTGTAAAATTTCTGATTTCGTTTTGTCAGCCCTTTTTTCACTCATCTATTATCCTCCTAATGCATGCCTTAAGGCCTCTGAGACTGTCGAAACACCAACGACTTCAATTCCTTTTGGCGGGTTCCAGCTGCCTAAATTATTCTCCGGAAGAATCACTCTTTCAAAACCTAATTTAGCCGCTTCCTGCACTCGCTGCTCAATCCTCGACACTCTGCGTACTTCGCCTGTCAATCCAACCTCACCGATTATGCAATCTGTTTGTCTCGTTGGCTGGTCACGGAAGCTGGATGCAATACTGACAGCTATCGCTAAATCAATAGCCGGTTCATCCAACTTGACGCCGCCTGCTACCTTCAAATACGCATCCTGGTTTTGCAGAAGCAGACCGACTCGTTTTTCTAAAACGGCCATTATTAAAGATACACGGTTGTAATCCATGCCGGTTGCCATTCTGCGGGGATTGCCGAAGCTGGTCGGAGAAATTAAAGCCTGAATCTCGACCAATACCGGTCTTGTACCTTCCATAGAAGCAACTACAGTCGACCCTGATGCTCCTTGCGAGCGCTCTTCTAAGAAGATTTCTGAAGGGTTCGCAACCTCTTCCAACCCTTGCTCCTTCATTTCAAAAATGCCCATTTCATTCGTAGATCCAAAACGGTTTTTTACTGCTCGCAAAATGCGGTACGTATGGTGTCTTTCCCCTTCAAAATACAGTACGGTATCCACCATATGCTCCAACAATCGCGGACCGGCAATATTTCCTTCTTTTGTTACGTGGCCGACAATAAAAATCGCAATTCCTTTCGTCTTAGCTATTCTCATTAAAGATGCCGTACATTCACGCACTTGCGAAACACTACCCGGTGCCGATGTAACCTCCGATTGGAATACTGTCTGAATCGAGTCAATAATGACAAGAGCAGGCTGTACTTCGGTAATGGCTTGTTCAATAAAATCCATATCGGTCTCCGAAAAAACATACAGCTGTTCCGAAACCGTACCAAGACGATCAGCCCTCAGCTTTGTTTGTTTGACGGATTCCTCTCCGGAAACGTAAAGTACCTTTTTGTTTTTTTGAGCGAGCTGTGCGGATACCTGGAGCAGCAAAGTCGATTTACCGATGCCAGGATCGCCGCCGATTAGCACAAGCGACCCGTTAACGATACCGCCTCCAAGGGCCCGGTTGAGCTCCTTCATATCTGTTTTTATACGAGATTCTATATTTGTTTCAATGGAAGTAATCGGTGCTGCCTTTATGCGGACCCCGGATGATCCGATGCCCTCACTGTGCGTGAATGCTCCTTTGCGCAATGGCTTTACAATTTCGACTTCCTCGACCATCTTGTTCCATTCAGAGCAACCCGGGCACTTCCCCATCCATTTAGGGGATTCATATCCGCATGACTGGCAAATGAATTTTGTCTTCTTTTTTGCCAACTTACTTCCTCCTTCGAATTATCCTTACTCAATTTATCATAAAATGGTCTGATGTTAGACCTTTTTTACCATCTTAATTATTATAAAAGAGTTTTCTTAAGAAAAGATTAAAAAAAATGCACAGCTTTATAAACGCTGTGCACTTTACAATGTTTATTTGCTAGTAGATGCTACTTCCACTGTTTTCACTTTAAATTCTCCGTTTTCAACATCGATTCGTACCAGCTTGCCTTTTTCAATATTGCCTCTAAGCAATTCTTCTGACAATTGATCTTCAATATACTTTTGAATAGCACGGCGTAGTGGTCTTGCACCGTATTCCGGGTCAAATCCTTCTTCTACTATTTTATCAATAGCAGCTGCAGTTAATTCCACATAAATTTCTTGCTCTTTTAAACGGCTAATTAGATGATTCGCCATTAAGTGGACAATTTCCTGCAAATGTTTCTTCTCTAATGAGTGGAACACGATTGTTTCATCAATACGGTTCAAGAATTCTGGGCGGAATGCTTTCTTCAGTTCTTCAAGCACTTTCCCCTTCATATCTTTATAGCTCGTGTGTTCATCGTGAATATTGAAACCGACATATTTATTACGCTGCAATGCGGAAGCTCCGACATTGGAAGTCATAATTAATATCGTATTTCTGAAATCAACTGTGCGTCCTTTAGAATCCGTCAGGCGACCGTCTTCGAGCACTTGCAGCAAGATGTTGAATACATCCGGATGCGCTTTTTCGATTTCATCCAATAGTACAACCGAATATGGTTTTCTGCGTACCTTCTCTGTCAATTGTCCGCCTTCTTCAAAGCCGACATAGCCAGGAGGCGATCCTACTAAACGAGAAGTCGAATGTTTCTCCATGAACTCCGACATGTCGACACGGATCATCGCATCTTCGTCACCGAACATCGCTTCAGCCAATGCGCGTGCCAATTCTGTTTTACCGACACCAGTAGGACCAAGGAAAATAAATGAACCAACCGGACGCTTCGGATCTTTCAAGCCTGCACGGGCACGGCGAACAGCCTTCGCTACCGCTTTTACTGCTTCTTCTTGACCGATTACTCGATTATGCAAAATTGCTTCCATATTCAATAGTTTGTCAGTCTCTGTTTGAGCAAGTTTCGTTACCGGAACTCCCGTCCAATTCGAAACAACTGTTGCGATATCATCGACTGTCACTTCGCTATTCTCTTTGCCTTGTTTTTCTTTCCACGTTTTCTTCGTATGTTCCAGTTTTTCGCGTAAGCGTTGTTCAGAGTCGCGTAATGATGCAGCCTTTTCAAATTCCTGACTTTGAACAGCGGCATCCTTCTCTTTGCGCACCTCTTCTAATTGAATTTCAAGCTCTTTCAAATTAGGTGGTGTTGTATACGAACGAAGACGCACTTTCGAACCAGCTTCATCGATTAAATCAATCGCCTTATCCGGCAAGAAACGGTCTGAAATATAACGGTCCGAGAGCTTAACGGCAGCATCAATCGCAGCATCTGTAATCGATACGCGATGGTGCGCTTCATAACGGTCGCGCAAACCTTTAAGTATTTGAATAGATTCTTCCACTGTCGGCTCATCTACCTGAATCGGCTGGAATCGGCGTTCAAGCGCAGCATCCTTCTCGATATACTTGCGGTATTCATCCAGTGTTGTTGCCCCGATGCATTGCAGCTCACCGCGTGCCAGAGATGGCTTCAGAATGTTGGAAGCATCAATCGCGCCTTCCGCACCTCCTGCGCCAATCAATGTGTGCAATTCATCGATGAACAGGATGATATTGCCCGCCTGACGAATTTCATCCATGACCTTCTTCAAACGGTCCTCAAATTCACCGCGGTATTTTGTACCGGCAACAACAGTACCCATATCAAGCGTCATAACACGTTTATCGCGTAATATTTCCGGAACCTCATTATTGACAATTTGTTGAGCCAATCCTTCTGCAATCGCCGTTTTACCGACACCAGGCTCCCCAATCAATACCGGATTATTTTTCGTGCGTCGGCTCAGCACTTCAATCACACGCTGAATCTCTTTGCTTCTGCCGATAACAGGGTCTAAGCTGCCTTCTTTTGCAATAACAGTCAAGTCGCGAGCAAGGCTATCAAGCGTCGGCGTGTTGACTGCGGATGATGTATTGCCTTGATGTCCAGCTGATTCATTACTGCCAAGCAACTGCAGCACTTGCTGACGCGCTTTATTCAGACTGACACCCAGATTATTTAGCACTCTCGCTGCCACGCCTTCACCCTCGCGGATTAGTCCAAGCAATATGTGTTCTGTACCTACGTATGAATGACCCAGCTTTCTTGCTTCATCCATAGAAAGCTCAATTACTTTTTTTGCTCTCGGCGTATAATGGATTGTTTTCGAAACATCCTGTCCTTGCCCGATTAGTGTTTCTACTTCTTTTTGGATTTTTTCCGCGCCTAAACCAAGAGCAAGTAATGCTTTGGCAGCAATACCGTCACCTTCTCTTACTAAACCAAGCAAAATATGCTCTGTTCCGATATTATTGTGACCTAAACGAATTGCCTCTTCTTGCGCTAATGCCAATACCTTCTGAGCTCTTTCCGTAAATCTACCAAACATCATATAATTGCCTCCTCACTCTTTAAACGACTCCATATTTAAACGATCTCTTATAAAAGTTGCACGGCGAATATCCCGTTCATGCGGCTGCAGTTCTGCTCCTGTGTACTGTTGCAAAAAGCCCGGCTGTGTCAAAATCATCAGCTCATTTAAAATTGTTTTAGAGATATTTTTTATATACCCTAAATCAATGCCCAAACGAACATCCGATAAACATTTTGCAGCCTCTTTGGATTCAATGATTCTGGCATGCGCCAGTATCCCTAACGATCGAAACACCCTATCTTCTAATTGTATGTTCATCGTACTCACTAATGCTTCTCTCGCCAATCTTTCTTGCGCAATAATTTGTTGCACCACAATCGTCAAATCATGAACGATATCTGTTTCCGACTTACCCAATGTTGTCTGATTGGAAATTTGAAAAATATTGCCCAACGCCTCACTGCCTTCACCGTATATCCCTCTGACAACCAATCCTAATTGATTAATCGCCGGAATAATCCGGTTCATTTGCTGTGTGATAATCAAACCTGGCAAGTGCATCATAACCGATGCTCTCAGCCCGGTTCCAACATTAGTCGGGCAACAGGTTAAATAGCCCTGTTTTTCATCAAAAGCATAATCCACCTTTTCTTCAATCGCATCATCGAGCTCATTTGCCATTCCTAGCGCTTTCTCTAACTGCAACCCGGACATCAGGCATTGAATTCGAATATGGTCTTCCTCATTAAACATAATGCTTACTCTTTCATCCGGAGATAGCAAGCATGCCCCGAAAGGAGACCGCTCCGCTAAATGCGGACTAATCAAATGCTTTTCCATCAGCATTCTTTTTTCTAATGATTGCAATTCCGCCATCTTCAATATCACAAGCTCATGTTGTTCCTGAAGCGGCTTCAGCTGTACTTCCAGCTGATCGATAATCGCGTTGGCCTCTTCATTCTTAAGTAGTGTTGAAAATGTATGGTTCTGCAAATTTCTTGCTAGCCTCACCCTGCTGCTCAACACAATATCAGATTGTGGCCCTTCTTCATTCATCCAGGAACTCAGGGAATAATCGATAAACTTCTGTAAGCTCATCCACTGACACCCCCGCTTTCCGGACTTTGCGCCTTTCTTTCAAGCGAACGCAATTCATCTCTGATTTCAGCAGCTTTCTCAAATTCCTCTTGTTGAATGCAAGCCTGCATTTGGCTTTTTAAATCCTGCACTTTTCGTTGAACAGATATATGGCTGCCGATTCTTTTTGGAACTTTCCCCGTATGGACGGAGTTTCCGTTATGCAATCTTCTTAAAATCGGTTCAAGCTGCTTGCTGAATGATTCATAGCAATTGGAACAACCAAACATGCCAATCCGTGTAAACTGTGAATAACTCAGCTTACAGTTACTGCAATGCAGCTCACTGATTCCTGATAGTGTATGATTTTTAGAAGATGCAAAAGCATTGTCCAAATTCAATAATCCAGCCAATAAATTATTAATTGAAAAATTGACTCCACTATTATTCATGAACATTTCACTTTTTTCCTGAGAACATTGCTCACATAAATGCACTTCTGTTTTCTCGCCATTTATTATTTTTGTGAAATGTAGAGTAGCCGGTCTTTGCTTGCATTCTTGGCACTCCATCCATACCACCTCTCATCATTATTCGTATTTTAATGTAGTCAGCATTGCTTCCATTAACTTCGCCCTTAATTCGTCTCTATAAGGCAAATCATTTAATAATACTAATTGGTTAATCACACTCAACATAATTTTCGCTTCACGCGTACTAATCACTTCTTCTTCTAATAAACGATAAATCATGTTTTCCGCCATTTGCTGAGAAAATTTATTTTCGATTAGTTGAAGAAGCTGATCAATGATTTGGGCATGGTCATACAATTTCAATTTGGCAATTCGTATATAACCGCCACCCCCGCGTTTACTTTCGACGATATAACCTTTTTCAATTGTGAAACGGGTGTTGATGACATAATTGATTTGAGAAGGCACACATTGAAATTTATCAGCAATTTCACTTCGCTTAATGATTAAAATATCCTTATCACTTTGACGCAGTACGCTCTTAAGATAATTCTCAATTATGTCAGATATATTTTTCATCGTCCTCCTCCAATCTGACCTAGTAGTTCTAATAACAACCTGTCTTGATGTTTGTCAAACTCTGACCTTGACTATATTTGACTATAATTATATGAAAAAATAAAAGCAAATGCAAATCAGGCGCTTTTACTAACAACTACTTCTATATAATCGCCAAATATCCCTCTATTTTATACACAATTAATTTCTTTATTGTCTTCACTTATTAAGATTTTATGCACAGAAG
>JBJFHH010000027.1:0-66507 GCA_051893475.1 Bacillus sp. (in: firmicutes)
AGTTATAGTAAAGAGGTTGACTTCGAAGCGCTACGCTTCCCGGTCAACCTCTTTTGAGCTTACATAGAAGAATAAGGGTGACTTGCTCCGGGGTAAGCGAACGGGTGGAGATAAAACCAAAATCAGCCATTGCACATGCTTTAAAGGAAGCAATAGTAATTACGAATGTAGCTAAAGAAAAAACAATAAACTCACTCAAATGGATGAAAAAACGCGTCACATCATTCATAATAGAAGCAGTATAGAATGGAGGAATCTTCAGATGCTAAACAATAAGAAAATTTTGCTATGTGTAACTGGAGGAATTGCCGTATTCAAAGCAGCTGCTCTAACTAGCAAGCTGACACAGGCGGGTGCGCAAGTGAAGGTTGTCATGAGCAAATCGGCTACTGAATTTGTAACACCATTAACGTTTCAGTCATTATCGCGAAACGAAGTATATACAAGCACTTTCCAAGAAAATAATCCGAAAGTCGTCGCTCATATTGATTTGGCTGACTGGGCGGATGCGGTATTGGTCGCTCCTGCAACAGCCAATATCATCGGCAAAATCGCGAACGGCATTGCCGACGATATGATTTCGACAATTATGCTTGCTACAACGGCGGATGTCTTTATAGCTCCGGCCATGAATGTGCATATGTACTCACACCCTGCTGTGCAAAAAAATATGAATACATTGCTGGAATTCGGCTATAGCATGATTGAGCCGGCAGAAGGCTATTTGGCATGCGGTTATACAGGAAAAGGCAGATTGTCTGAGCCTGAGCAAATTATTCAATTCTTAGAAGACTATTACAATGCTGATAAGCCATTAAGCGGCAAAAAAGTGTTAGTAACGGCAGGTCCTACGAAAGAAAGAATCGACCCTGTCCGTTTCATTACCAATCATTCAACAGGGAAGATGGGCTATGCGATTGCTGAAGAGGCGGCAAAAATGGGTGCTGATGTGACATTAGTATCAGGTGAAGTTCAGCTGAATCCGCCTGCGAATGTGAACGTTATCAAAGTGCGTTCTGCGCAGGATATGTATGAAGCAGTCATAGCGGAATACGATAAACAGGATCTTGTCGTAAAAAGCGCATCTGTCGCTGACTATCGTCCGAAACTCGTTCACGATCAAAAGATGAAAAAGAAGGACGGAGACTTAAGTATAGAACTGGAGCGTACCATCGATATTTTGAAAACACTTGGAGAAAGAAAAAACGCACAAGTATTAGTCGGATTCGCAGCTGAAACGGAGAATGTCGAGGAATATGCGAAACAAAAGCTCGAGAAAAAAAATGCGGACATGATTGTCGCAAATAATGTTTCCGTTAAAGGTGCCGGATTTGGAAGCGATACGAATATCGTCACAATGTTTAAAAGAGACGGAAGCAAGATTGAGCTGCCAATCTTGAGTAAGCATGATGTGGCGAAAGAAATATTGAAAGAAAGCGCAAAGCTATTGGCTGAACGAGAACAATAGTTCAGTAATTTGTTACGTTGGTGTAAAGGACTGATGGCAATGGATATTGCATCTGTAATTGTAGATGTGCCGACAAGGCAGACGGATAATGCATATGATTATATTGTTCCGGATAAATGGGCGGGCATTATTTCGCCTGGAATGAGGGTAGTGGTTCCTTTCGGTCCGCGCAAAGTGCAAGGATTTGTCGTTGCCATGAAAGCAAGCAGTGATGTCAATTTGGACAAGTTGAAGCAAATTGACTCTATATTAGATTTTGAGCCGGTATTAACGGATGAGCTCATTGCGCTCGGCGATTATTTGACGAAGGAAACATTATGTTTGAAAATTATCGCTTATCAGGCGCTGCTGCCGGCCGCTTTGAAGGCGAAATATAAGAAGTTCTTAAGGCTGACCGGACCGATGACCAATCTTGATGAGCATGTGCAAAAGTATTTTCTTCATCAGGAAATGGTCGATTTTGATGCGGCGATGAACCATGAGCATGCCAAGCTTTTTCAAAAGGAATTAAAAGCCGGTCATTTGGAAGTTCATTATCAAGTGGGAAACAAATTAAATAAAAAAACAGAGCGAACCGTTGAAGTAATCTTGTCAAGGGACGAGCTGCTTGCGTTTAAGGGAACAATCAGTCCTACTGCGAAAAAGCAGCGCTATATGATTGATTATTTCATCGAACATCCTGAATCCATCCGATTTCAGCAATTAACAGAAAGAACGAACTGTGGTGACAGTGTCATTAAGGCGCTGGCTGAAAAAGGCGTTGTCCGAATCGTTCAAACCGAAGTATATCGCGATCCTTATAAGGAGCGGGAGTTTGAGAAAAGTAATCATTTGCCGTTGACGGAAGAACAGCAGCAAGTGTTCGATATTGTAAAGGAAAGCATTGACGATAAACGACATGAGGTGTTCCTGCTTAAAGGTGTAACCGGCAGCGGCAAGACCGAAGTTTATTTGCAAAGCATCAATGAAGTGTTGAAGAAAGGGCAGGAAGCAATAATGCTTGTTCCCGAAATTTCTTTAACACCGCAAATGGTGGAGCGTTTTAAAGGACGCTTCGGAGACCGTGTTGCTGTGCTGCACAGTGGTCTGTCAGTGGGAGAAAAATATGATGAATGGCGGAAAATTTTCCGGAAAGAAGTGCAGGTCGTTGTCGGCGCTCGTTCGGCGATTTTTGCACCGTTCCAAAAGCTTGGGCTCATTATTATTGATGAAGAGCATGAGGCAACGTACAAGCAGGAAGAAACACCGCGCTATCATACACGGGATGTAGCGATTAAACGAGGCGAATACCATCAATGTCCGGTCATTCTAGGCAGCGCAACACCGACATTGGAGTCATTTGCAAGAGCGCAAAAAGGTGTTTATAAACTGTTGGAGTTGAAAAGCCGTGTCAATAGCCGTCCGCTGCCGACTGTTGAAATTGTTGATATGCGTGAAGAGCTTCGTTCCGGAAACCGCTCTGTTTTTTCCAAGCTATTATTGGAAAAAATACATGAAAAAATCGAAAAAAATGAGCAAATTATTCTTATGTTGAATAAACGCGGACATTCCTCATTTGTGATGTGCAGAAGCTGCGGGGAGGTAACGAACTGTCCGAATTGCGATATTTCCTTAACCTTTCATAAATATAATTCAATGCTGAAATGTCATTATTGCGGTTATGAGGAGAGAATGCCTTCTGTATGTCCAGCTTGCGGAAGCGAGGCAATCCGTTTCTTCGGCACAGGCACACAAAAGGTGGAAGAGGAATTAATCAAGCTGATACCGAATGTGCGGATTATCAGAATGGATGTCGATACAACGAGCCGCAAAGGCAGCCATGAAAAGCTGCTGCAACAGTTTCAAGATCGAAAAGCGGATATACTGTTAGGTACGCAAATGATAGCTAAAGGTCTTGATTTTGCTAATGTTACACTAGTAGGCGTTTTATCTGCCGATACGATGCTGAATCTTCCTGATTTTCGTTCCTCGGAGAAGACATTCCAATTGCTGACGCAGGTGAGCGGTCGCGCGGGCCGACATGAATTGCCGGGAGAAGTCATTATTCAATCGTACACACCGGATCATTATTCGATTGTTCTGGCTGCAAAACAATATTATGATGATTTTTTTGCCCATGAAATGCACATACGGCGGTTAAATCACTATCCGCCGTATTACTATATTGCTCTGATTACTATATCTCATGAGGATTTAATGAAAACGGTGAATGTTGCCGACCGCATTACTCATTATTTGCGTCAAGGGCTATCGAAGCAAGCAATCATATTAGGACCGGCTGCGTCACCGATTCCGCGAATCAATAATAGATATCGCTATCAATGTTTGATAAAATACAAGCGGGAACCGCAGCTTCATGAATTGCTGCACAATATAATTGAACATTATCGCCAGGAAATGGCACAAAAGGGTTTGCAGATCAATGTTGATTTGCACCCGCAAATGATGATGTAAGAAAGTTTTAGGAGGAAATGAATTGGCTGTATTACCAATTGTAGAATATCCGAACGATATTTTAGAAAGAAAATGTGAAACGGTGGAAGTGTTTGATAAAAAATTGGCGAAGCTGTTGGATAATATGTACGATACGATGATCGAACATGACGGTGTTGGATTGGCTGCGCCGCAAGTCAATGTCGCCAAACAAATTGCTATCGTTGAAATAGATGAAGAATCAGGCACGCTCGAGATGATCAACCCGAAAATTTTACAAGTGAAAGGCTCTCAAACAGATGTTGAAGGATGCCTGAGCTTTCCGGGACTATACGGTGAAGTAGAACGTGCCGACTATGTAAAGGTTGAAGCACAGGACCGTAAAGGCAAGACGTATATTGTTGAAGCGGAAGATTTTTTCGCGAGAGCGATTTTACATGAAATCGATCACCTTGAAGGCGTGTTATTCACGTCGAAGGTTTTACGTTATATAGATGAAGCAGAATTAGAAGGGTTTGAAGAAGAATGACAAAAATCGTATTTATGGGAACGCCGGATTTCTCAGTACCGGTACTGCAACGAATTTTAAACGACGGCTATGAAGTGATTGCCGTTGTCACACAGCCTGATCGTCCGGTAGGAAGAAAGCGGATTATGACACCGCCGCCGGTGAAGGTTGAAGCGTTAAAGCATAATATTCCTGTGTATCAGCCGGAAAAAATTCGCAATCGTGAAGATTTGGATCAAATTTTGGCTCTGAATCCGGATTTAATCGTAACAGCGGCTTTCGGGCAAATATTGCCGAAGGAGCTGCTTGATGCGCCGAAGTTAGGATGCATTAACGTTCATGCATCATTGCTGCCGGAGCTGCGCGGAGGAGCGCCGATTCACTATGCGATCCTTGAAGGCAAGAAACAAACAGGCATTACGATTATGTATATGGCTGAGAAGCTTGATGCGGGCGATATTTTAACGCAAGCATCGGTTGAAATTGCTGAGGATGACAACGTAGGAACATTGCATGACAAGTTGAGCGCGATCGGTTCGGATTTGTTATCGGAAACATTGCCGAAGCTGATTGCCGGCGAACTGAAAGGCATCCCTCAAGATGATGCAAAAGCGACTTTTGCTTCCAATATTAAACGCGAACAGGAAAGAATCGATTGGTCTGCTTCAGGTGAAGACATTTATAATAAAGTTCGCGGCTTGAATCCGTGGCCGGTCGCGTATACAACGCTTCAAGATAAGGTGCTGAAAGTATGGAAGGCTGAAAAAGTCACAAGTGATGCACAAGCAGCTCCAGGTGAAATCATTAGCCGCGAAGAAGACGGATTCATTGTCAAAACAGGCAATGAGACTGCGATCAAAATTACTGAACTGCAGCCTGCAGGAAAGAAAAAAATGACAAGCTATGATTACTTGCGCGGCGCAGGGTCTCAGCTGGCGATTGGTGAACAATTGGGAGCTGAATCATGAGCAAAAAAACAATGAAAAAAACGGTTCGAGAGCTGGCATTGGATTTAATTGTTTCCGTTGAGAAAAACCAATCATACAGCAACCTGTTATTAAATACGACAATCAATAAAAATCAGTTGTCGTCGGCGGACAGCCGTTTGCTTACGGAACTGACTTACGGAACGATACAACGCAAGCTGACATTGGACTATTATTTGCAGCCTTTTATAAAAAAAGGTTCAAAAATTGAAGAGTGGGTAATGGTTTTATTGCGATTATCACTCTATCAACTGCAATATTTAGATAAGATTCCCGATCATGCTGTTTTATTCGAGGCAGTGGAAATTGCTAAAAAACGTGGTCACAAAGGTATTGCCAGCATGGTGAATGGCGTCCTTCGCTCCGTACAGCGAAAAGGAATCCCTTCAACGGAATTAATTGCTGATCCAATCGAAAGAATCAGCGTAGAAACAAGCACACCTTTATGGCTTGTAAAACGCTGGAGTGAACAGTACGGCATTTCGAAAACGAAGGAAATGTGCGAAAGAAATCTACTGGCTCCAAAGCAGACTGCTAGAGTCAATGCAACGAAAGCAAGCCGTGAGCAAGTAATAGCGTTATTAGAGGAAGAAGGCTATTCTGTAGAGGCAAGTCCAATTATTCCGGATGCTATTGTTTGCCAGCAAGGGAATATGGCTCATTCAAAAGCGTTTGCTGATGGATTGTTTACGATTCAAGATGAAAGCTCGATGTTGGTTTCTTATGCGCTTGGAGCAAACGGCAATGATCAAGTGCTGGATACATGCGCAGCGCCTGGCGGCAAAACAACTTCTATTGCTGAGAAATTGACGGATGGACAAGTTGTCGCATTGGACTTGCATGAGCATAAAGTAAAGCTGATCAATGAAACGGCCAATCGTCTTGGTCTGGATAACATTACAACTTACGCATTCGATGCTAGAAAGGTAGCAGACAAGTTCGCACCGGAATCATTCGATAAAGTATTGGTCGATGCCCCATGCTCTGGTCTGGGCGTATTAAGAAGAAAACCTGATGCGAAATACGCTAAAAGCGCGGAAGATGTCAGCCGTTTGGCAACGATTCAAGAAAATATTTTATCAGCAGCTGCGCCTTTGGTTAAACAAGGTGGCACGTTAGTATATAGTACGTGTACAATAGACAAAGAGGAAAATGATGGCGTTGTGCAGGCGTTTTTGGCGACGCACCCGCAATTTTCGCTAGACAGTAAACTAGCGGATCGCTTGCCTGAAAAAGTGAAGCCGTTAGTAGAGAACAACTGCTTACAGCTTTTCCCGCAAGATATTGAAAGTGACGGGTTTTTTATCGCCTGTTTTAGAAAAGAGGAATAACAAATGAAACAAAAAAATGCAACAGAAGAAACACAAAAGCCTTCTATCTATTCTCTTGAGCCGAACGAGCTAAAAGAATGGTTAAAGGATAATGGAGAAAAGCCGTTCCGTGCTGATCAAATTTTACAATGGCTGTACAAGCAAAGAGTCTCTAGCTTTGAGGATATGTCGAATTTATCCAAGTCGCTGCGCGAAAAGCTTGAGGAGCATTTCACGTTGACAACATTAAAAACATTGATTCAGCAAACATCTGCAGACGGAACAATGAAGTTTTTATTCGAGCTTCATGACGGTTACTCTATTGAAACAGTATTAATGAAGCATGAATATGGTAATTCTGTATGTGTAACCACTCAGGTCGGATGTCGAATCGGCTGTACATTCTGTGCGTCCACATTAGGCGGATTAAAGCGAAATCTGGAAGCTGGTGAAATTGTCGCTCAAGTTGTTAAGGTTCAGCAGGCTTTAGATGAAATGGATGAGCGCGTAAGCTCAATTGTTATTATGGGTATCGGCGAGCCGTTTGATAATTATGATGAAATGATGAGCTTCTTGCGTATTGTCAATCATGAAAAAGGTTTGCATATTGGTGCTAGACATATTACGGTTTCAACAAGCGGAATTGTGCCGAAAATTTATCAGTTTGCTGATGAGAATCTGCAAATTAATTTTGCGATTTCGCTTCATGCGCCGAATAATGAGCTGCGCGGCAAGCTGATGCCGATTAACCGTGCTTATAAGCTGCCTCAGCTGATGGAAGCGGTGAAATATTATGTCGATAAAACAGGACGTCGTATTACGTTTGAATACGGTCTGTTCGGCGGAGAAAACGATCAAGTCGAGCATGCGCTTGAGTTGGCTGATTTGATTAAAGGTTTAAAATGCCATGTGAATTTAATACCTGTAAACTATGTGCCGGAGCGTGACTATGTCAGAACGCCAAAAGAGCAAATTGCTTTGTTTGAAAAAACATTGAAGAGCAAAGGTGTAAACGTTACTGTTCGTAGAGAGCAAGGACATGATATCGATGCAGCATGCGGACAACTTCGTGCGAAAGAGAGAAAAGAAGAGACGAGGTGAATGGTATGAAGGCTGTTTTTAAAACAGACCGAGGCAAAGTAAGGTCACACAATGAGGATAATGGCGGTTATTTTTTTAATAAAGCTGGGGAAATCCTTGTTGTTGTGGCTGATGGTATGGGGGGACACCGTGCGGGAGATGTCGCGAGCAGTATGGCTGTTACATATTTGCACGAACATTGGACGGAGCAGGAAGCGATGGACAATCCTGCAAGCGCGGAAAGCTGGTTAGGCAAACAAATTAAGCGAGTTAATGAAGCTATTTTTAATCATGCCCAAACGCATGCCGAATGCCAAGGAATGGGTACGACACTTGTTGCGGCAATATGTACGGAAAGGTTTACGACTATAGCCCATATTGGCGATAGTCGCTGCTACCTTTATAATGAAAACGGCTTTAAACAAATTACCGAGGATCATTCTCTTGTGAACGAACTCGTTCGGACTGGGCAAATCAGTCGTGAGGACGCGGAGCATCATCCAAGGAAAAATGTGTTGCTACGTGCTTTAGGCACCGAACCGAACGTACAGTTCGACTGTAAAACAATCGTTTTTGAAGAAGGGGATTATTTATTATTAAGCTCTGATGGCCTGACTAACAAAGTCAGCCATCAGGAACTGCTCGAAACAATTGAGCAGGAAACGACGCTGGATGAAAAGGCGGAATCGCTTATAAACAAGGCGAATGCCTATGGCGGCGAAGATAATATAACGCTTGTTCTGCTTAAGTATGATCAAGCTTCAGAAGGTGTGGAAACGTCATGATGATCGGCAAACGAATTAATGGCCGTTACAAAATTGTCGAAATGATTGGCGGAGGCGGAATGGCAAACGTCTATTTGGCCGAGGACATGATTTTGGAAAGAGAAGTAGCTGTCAAAATATTGCGCCTTGATTTTGCCAATGATGAAGAGCTGATTAAACGCTTCAATCGCGAAGCGCAAGCTGCCACAAGTTTAGACCACCCTAATATTGTAAATATATATGATGTCGGCGAAGAAAATGATATTTATTATATCGTCATGGAATATGTAAAAGGATTGACATTGAAGCAGTACATTCAAAGACATCATCATATTCCGGTCGAAAAGACGTTACATATTATGGAACAAGTTACGTCAGCAATTGAACATGCGCATCAGCACGGAATCATCCATCGCGATATTAAACCGCAAAATATATTGATTGATGAAAATGATAACGTGAAAATCACCGATTTCGGTATTGCGACAGCATTGAGTGCGACAACAATCACGCAAACAAATTCTGTATTGGGTTCTGTTCACTATTTGTCTCCTGAACAAGCTAGAGGCGGAATGGCGAACAAGAAATCCGATGTTTATTCTTTAGGTATTGTTATGTTTGAGCTTTTGACAGGGCGTTTGCCATTCTCAGGCGAATCTGCTGTTTCAATAGCATTAAAGCATTTGCAGACGACAACCCCTTCTGTGAAAAGATGGAATCCGTCAGTGCCGCAAAGTGTAGAAAACATCGTTTTGAAAGCGACTGCAAAAGATTCTTTCCACAGATATGACAGCGTTCATGAAATGAAAGAGGATATCGAGACGGCGCTCATGCCGGATCGATTGAACGAGCTGCCATTTGTCATTCCTGAAGATATGGATGCGACAAAAGCGATGCCGATCATAACTGATCGCACGGTTGTTCCGGGCTATGACGATACGATTGTCGCGACTGAAAACACGGTAACGCAAAATGTGCAAAAGCAACCTGTTGACAGCAAGCCAAACGCTGATAGCAAAGCAAAATCAAAAAAATTAAAGAAGAAAAAGAAGAAAAAAGAGAAAAAACCAAAGAGAAAGCTCTTCAAAATCTTACTGATTACTCTTGTCTGCATAGGACTGCTAATTGTTTTGACATTGACTGTCTTACCAAGGCTTCTAACTCCATCTGAGGTAAAAGTGCCTGATGTTTCAGGCGAAACGCTAGAGGATGCGATTGAAATTTTGCTAGCAAAAGGGCTTGAGGCTGGAGAAGAAACGGAAGTTGAAAATGATGAAGTGGAAGCTAATCATGTAATCAGCACCAGTCCGGCAGCCGGAAGAAATGTGAAAAAGGGTGCTGCTATCAATTTGACAATCAGCAAGGGGCCAAAGGAAGTCGAATTAGATGATTATACCGGAAAAAACATTGATGTTGTAAAACGGCTTCTTAAGAACCTGGGGTTTGAAGATGATAATATTGTTGTGACCGAGGAATACAATGATAGTGTAGCTTCCGGGAATGTCATCAGACAATCACCGCTAGCTAATTCAACGGTTATTCCTTCTCAGGAGGTCATTGAATTGACGGTCAGCAAGGGGTCTCAGCAAATTACGCTAAAGGATTTGAGAGGCTTTAACGAGGCTGGAGTAAAGGGGTATGCTTCAGAAACCGGCTTGAAATATACGATTTCTGAGGAAGCATATTCGAATGACGTTCCTGCAGGAGAAGTTATTTCGCAATCGCCGGATCCCGGTACAAAACTGAGTGTAGGAAGCACTATAAAAGTTGTCATTTCGAAAGGAAAAGAAGAACTGCCACCAAAGCAAAAAGTTGTACAAATTACGATTCCGTATGAACCTGAAATACCGGGGGAGCCGCAGGAAGTGATTGTCTATATAGAAGATATGAATAATAGTATGACAGATCCTGCGGATACTTTTATGATTACAGAAACAACGACCAAGGAATATACATTGCAAATTGCTCAGGATGGTGTTGCTGGATATAGGGTTGTCAGAGATACTAAGGAAATTCTGAGCGATAAAATTCCATATTCAACGGAGGAATAATATTAGGAGTGAAGCTATGCCTGAAGGGAAAATTATTAAAGCATTGGCCGGTTTTTATTATGTTAAGGACGGAGATAAAACGATTCAATGTCGTGGCAGAGGCGTTTTCCGCAAGAGAAAAATCACACCTCTTGTCGGAGATGATGTCGTATACCAATATGAAAACGAGCAAGAGGGTTATATATTAGAAATTAAAGAGCGGAAAAATGAGCTTGTTCGCCCGCCAATCAGTAATGTTGACCAAGCGATTCTCGTTTTCTCAGCGGTTGAACCGGCCTTCAGCACCTTGCTGCTTGACCGATTTTTAGTACTGATCGAAGCCAATGATATTCAGGCGATTATCGTCATCAGCAAATTTGATTTGCTGTCTGAAAGTGAGCAGCAAAAAATCAAGCAATACCAAGAAGATTATCAAAAAGCGGGATATGATGTTTTAACAACATCTTCTGTTACAGCTGAGGGAATGGAAGAGCTAAAGCCGTTTATCGGACATGCGGTCAGCGTATTTGCAGGACAGTCCGGTGTCGGGAAATCTTCCTTGCTGAATGCATTGAACCCGGAATTACAATTGAAAACTAACGATATTTCTTCGCATTTAGGCCGAGGTAAGCATACGACGCGTCATGTTGAATTGATTCCGATTGGAGAAGGACTGGTCGCAGACACGCCAGGATTCTCTTCACTCGATTTTACCATCGAGGAAGGGGAATTGTCCGACTGCTTTCCGGAAATGCGCGAGAAAAGCCAGGAATGCAAGTTCAGAGGCTGTTTGCATGACAAAGAGCCGAAATGTGCCGTTAAAGAGGCGGTAGCGAGCGGAGAAATCCAACAATACAGATATGATCATTATATGGAATTTTTAGCTGAAATTAGAGACAGAAAGCCGAGGTACTAAACGATGATTAAAATTGCTCCTTCAATTTTATCAGCAGATTTTGCAAAATTAGGGGAAGAAATTAAAGATGTGGAACGAGGCGGCGCCGACTATATTCATGTGGATGTTATGGATGGCCATTTCGTACCTAATATTACAATTGGACCATTAATTGTTGAAGCAATCCGTCCGGTGACAAAGCTTCCATTGGACGTGCACTTAATGATTGAAAATCCCGATGATTATATCGAAGAGTTTGCAAGAGCCGGAGCGGACTATATTACAGTGCATGTAGAGGCGTGCAAACATCTTCACCGTACAATTGGTTTGATTAAATCATTAGGCGTTAAAGCGGGGGTTGTATTGAACCCTGCTACACCTGTCAATACCATTCAGCATGTGATTAAACATGTCGATATGGTATTGCTGATGAGCGTTAATCCGGGATTCGGCGGACAATCATTCATTCCTGAGGTGCTTCCGAAAATCCGTGAGGTGAAGGCGATGGCGGATGAATTCAATCCGGCGCTTGAAATCGAAATTGATGGCGGTGTGAACGCGGAAACGGCAAAATTATGTATCGAAGCAGGTGCGAATGTATTAGTGGCTGGTTCTGCTATTTACAATCAAAGCGATCGAAAAGCGGCAATCGCTGCAATTCGAGGCTAAATTGCTCATGGGGCCTCTAAAAAGCCGTTATCGGACTTTTAGAGGCCTTTTAAGCATCTTTGGATAGAAAGGGTTGGAATACCGATGAGAGACATATACATAATGGCAGGAGGGCCGACAGAGCACGTTCCTGATCTAACAGCATTGAATAAACCGATGATTTGGGTCGGGGTTGATAAAGGAATTAGCACCCTGCTGGCTAAAGGCATCATGCCGGATATCGTGTTTGGTGATTTTGATTCCGTCGATCAGGCATCATTAAAGGTGATTGAACATGTCGAGAAGTATCAATATCCTGCTGAAAAAGATGATACGGACCTTGCTTTGGCGTTAGACTGGGCATTGCAGCAGAAACCGGATCACATTCGAATTTTCGGTAATACGGGAGGGAGGATGGATCATACATTGGCCGGTGTGCAATTATTATTGCGAGATAATTCTTTGCGAAGCGAAACATTCGTACAAATAGTGGATGAAAGCAATGTGGTATCTGCTTTTCTTCCAGGAGTATATTCAATCATGCCGCTGGATTCTTTCAAATACATATCATTCTTTTCAATGACAGCGATTGTGAGCGATTTGACGCTGAGAGGGTTTAAATACCCATTGATGAATAAAGAACTGCGCTTAGGGGATACATTGTGCGTAAGCAATGAACTTATTTTGAAGAGCGGTCATTTTTCATTTACTGACGGCATATTATTGATGGTAAGAAGTATGGATAAATAAATTCCATTTCGAATGATGGCACATTGTCATTAAATGAGATTATTTAGGATCCGGACAATGTTTGACGTATAGTGAATAAGCTGTTAGCAAGTGAGGAGGGAAATTATGAAGTTTTATACGATTAAACTTCCAAGATTTCTTGGCGGATTGGTGCGGGCAATGCTGGGAGCATTTAAAAAAGGATAATGCAAAAAACATATTGTAAAAAGCAAAACAGCACTCTTTTATAACAAGAGTGCTGTTTTTTAAGTTGAGATTAAGTATGAAAGACACCCGTATAAAAGGATGTCTATGCATTAAACGCGTTCAACTTTACCAGATTTTAATGCTCTAGCAGAAACATATACGCGTTTTGGTTTACCATCTACTAAAATACGAACTTTTTGAAGGTTTGCACCCCAAGTACGTTTGTTAGCGTTCATAGCGTGAGAACGAGTGTTACCAGAACGAGTTCTTCTTCCCGTAATTACACATTTGCGTGCCATATATAAATTCCCTCCTAACTACAGCGAGCTTAAGTTTCAATAATTCTTAAGTCAAGTAATCAAATACTTAAATAATGTATCACACATAATTTCGAAATGCAATAGTATATCTTCAACCTTTCAAGAAAAAAACCTTGACATATGAATTGACTTATTGCTTTATAATAAAATGGAGAAAAACTTTTAAAAGTTTTATTGTTATAGTAAAATGTTTGTAGTCAAAATGTATTTTTCCAAAAGGGGGAAAAACAAATGTCCATTGAAATCAATACGAAATACGGACAAATTGATATATCCAATGATGTTATTGCTACAATTGCGGGTGGTGCTGCGGTAGATTGCTACGGTATTGTCGGCATGGCGAGCAAGAAACAACTGAAAGACGGAATTACCGAGATCTTAAGAAAAGAAAACTTCACTAAGGGTGTTATTGTGCGTCAAGAAGAAGATGCAATCAATATTGATATGTACATTATTGTCAGCTACGGTACGAAAATATCTGAAGTTGCTCATAATGTTCAGTCGAAAGTGAAATATACCCTGGACAAAACGGTCGGTTTAGCAGTTGATTCCGTTAATATTTATGTACAGGGAGTTCGCGTGACGAACCCTTAGTAAGGAGGAAACATTTGTGTCAATAACAAATTTAGAAGGAAAACGTTTTGCTGAAATGGTATTAATGGGTGCGAACCAATTATCCGTCAATGCCAAATTAGTAGATGCTCTGAACGTTTTTCCGGTGCCAGATGGAGATACTGGGACAAACATGAATTTATCAATGACTTCTGGTGCAAAAGAAGTAGAAACTCATATTAATGAGCATATCGGCAAAGTAGGGCAAGCTCTTTCTAAAGGTTTGCTAATGGGTGCTCGAGGTAACTCAGGCGTTATCCTTTCACAACTTTTCCGCGGCTTTTCCAAAAAAATCGAAGCGAAAGCAAGTATCAACAGCACAGAATTTGCTGAAGCATTCGCAGCAGGCGTAGAAACAGCATATAAAGCGGTTATGAAACCTGTAGAAGGGACAATCCTTACAGTTGCTAAAGATGCAGCTAAGGCTGCTGTTGCTTCTGCTGAGGTTAATACAGACATCGTTGCTGTAATGGAGGATGTTGTAAAAGAAGCAAATGCATCGCTTCAACGTACTCCTGATTTGCTGCCTGTACTGAAAGAAGTAGGCGTAGTGGACAGCGGCGGACAAGGTCTTGTTTTCGTTTACGAAGGCTTTTTAGCGCAACTTAAAGGCGAAAAGGTGAACGTAAGCGCGGTTGCTCCATCTATGGATCAGCTTGTCAGTGCGGAACACCACATGAATGTTGCTGATCACATCAGCAGTGAAGACATCAAATTCGGTTTCTGTACAGAAATTATGGTTCGCTTCAACGATGGCAAGGAACCGTACAATGAAGATGAATTCCGTAATCATCTAAGCGAATTAGGCGATTCATTATTAGTGATCTCAGATGACGAAGTAGTGAAAGTGCATGTTCACACGGAACAGCCGGGTGAAGTGCTGAATTACGGTCAAAGATTCGGTACATTAATCAAAATTAAAGTTGATAATATGCGAGAGCAGCATTCAAGCCTGGTTACAAATGATGCTCCGGCAACGCCGAGTGCTCCAGTTCCTTCTAAAAAGAAAGAGGAATATGGAATCGTAGCGGTTGCGATGGGCTCAGGTGTGGCTGATTTATTCAGAAGCATCGGTGCTAAAGCGGTAATCGAAGGCGGACAAACAATGAATCCGAGCACGGAGGATATTGTTAAAGCTATTAAAGAAGTAAATGCGAAAAATGTTATTATTTTACCTAACAATAAAAACATCATTATGGCTGCGCAGCAATCTGTCGATTTAGTTGACGAGAATGTCATCGTCATCCCATCGAAAACAGTTCCGCAAGGTATGGCTTCATTACTTGCGTTCAATCCTTCGCTAGCGGCGGAAGATAACGAATCTGCAATGACAGATGCTTTATCTACTGTTAAAACGGGTCAAATTACGTTTGCAGTCCGCGATACAAGCATTGACGGCTTAGAAATCGAAAACGGCGATTTCATGGGTATTGCAGAAGGCAAAATTGTAAATAAGAGCAAGGATAAGCTTGAGGCTGCAAAAGAATTGCTTGATCAAATGATTGATGAGGATTCTGAAATCTTGACGGTTATTTACGGTGAAGATGTTAACGAAACAGAAGTTAATGAGTTAGTCGAATACTGTGAAGAAAAGTTTGAAGATGTTGAAGTGGAATTACATGACGGTAAACAGCCGCTTTATTCATTCATCTTAGCGGTAGAATAAGTTTTTACGTTAGTACATATCGCCAAATAAGCTGATACTGTATAGAAAGTAGAAACGACACGAACATTAATAGCATACGATGTATAACAGGAATAGAAGACAGCGTCTTCTATTCCTATTTTCATCTGAAGAGATTTTTTTACATCTCTATACTATACTGTAATTGTAAAAAAAGTAATTGGTTTCAAGATATATGCAAAATGCGAGGGAACAATATGAAATATAGAAGTGTGTTTGATATTATCGGCCCGGTTATGATTGGGCCTTCAAGCTCACATACTGCCGGTGCAGCCAGAATCGGCAAAGTGGCCAGGAGTTTATTCAGAAGACAGCCGCAATGGGTGGATATTCACCTGTATGGCTCTTTTGCGAAGACGTATAAAGGTCACGGGACAGATGTAGCGATCATTGGTGGTATTTTGGATTTTGAAACGGATGATGAAAGAATTATCCGTGCAATCGAAATCGCTGAGGCTGACGGTATGGAAATCCGTTTTATAGAAGAAGAGGCTGTTCCGGATCATCCGAATACTGCCAAAATCCGCATGGGTGATGATGATGGTGAAATGGAAATGGTCGGCATTTCAATAGGGGGCGGTAAAATCGAGATTATCGAGCTGAACGGGTTTGTTTTAAGACTGTCCGGACAGCATCCGGCTATCCTAGTTGAACATACCGATAAATTTGGAGCAATTGCGAATGTAGCAACCGTCTTGGCAAAGCATGAAATTAATATCGGCCATATGGAAGTCTCAAGGAAAGAGATGGGGCAGAGAGCTTTAATGACAATTGAAGTCGACCAAAACATCGAAGATTTCATTTTGGACGAAATCGGTAAATTGCCGTCAATTCTTGGTGTGACAAAAGTTGTTGATTGATTTAGGGAGGTAAAGTATTGTTTAGAAATGTTGCTGAGCTTGTACACTTAGCAGAAAGTCAGAATAAAAAAATATCAGAAATTATGATCGAACAAGAAATGAAAGTGCTCCAATTGAGCCGTGAAGAAATCATTGCGAAAATGGAACGGAATCTTGTTGTCATGGAGAAGGCAATTGAGCGCGGTCTTGAAGGTGTTAAATCTCACTCAGGGTTAACAGGTGGAGATGCTGTATTGCTGCAAAAATATATCGCGTCCGGCAAGTCTTTATCGGGTACGTTACTCCTAGACGCTGTCAGCAAATCAGTAGCAACGAATGAAGTGAATGCGGCCATGGGAACGATTTGTGCAACGCCGACAGCTGGTTCAGCTGGTGTTGTACCGGGCACGCTTTATGCTATTCGTGAAAAGTTGAATCCTACACGTGAGCAAATGGTTGCTTTCTTATTTACTTCAGGAGCATTCGGATTTGTTGTCGCTAATAATGCCAGCATTTCCGGTGCGGCAGGAGGCTGTCAGGCAGAGGTAGGCTCGGCAAGTGGAATGGCTGCTGCGGCAATTGTTGAAATGGCAGGAGGAACGCCAGCTCAATGTGCCGAAGCGATGGCAATTACATTAAAGAACATGCTAGGTCTTGTATGTGACCCAGTTGCAGGGCTTGTAGAAGTGCCGTGCGTGAAACGGAATGCAATGGGAGCTGCCAATGCGATGGTAGCGGCTGATATGGCTTTAGCCGGCATTAAGAGCCGTATTCCTTGTGATGAAGTTATTGGCGCAATGTTCCGTATCGGTCAGTCAATGCCTGCTGCGCTTAGAGAAACAGCGTTGGGAGGACTGGCAGCTACTCCTACCGGCAAAGCTTTGGAGGCGAAAATTTTCGGAACACCGAAAAAAGAGGGGAAATAATGAACGTATATAATCCGGTTTCAGATATTAAAGGGATAGGACCAGAAACGACGGAAGCTCTTCGCGAGATGGGAATCGAAACGGTTTTGGATCTGCTGGAATATTTGCCGTACCGTTATGATGATTTCCGTCTCCGCGATTTGGAGGAAGTGGAGCATGATGAAAGAGTAACTGTCCAAGGAGTGATTCATAGTGCTCCGGCAGTTGTATATTACGGCAAGAAGAAATCGAGGTTGACATTCAAATTGTTGGTTGGACGCTATTTAGTGTCAGTTATTTTCTTTAATCAGCCTTATTTGAAGAGCAAATTGGCGTTGCAGCAAACGATATCGATTACAGGAAAATGGGATCGTCACAGACAGACGATTACTGCTACGACATTTTCTGATGGAGAAAGCGAGGCGCAAAAAGATTTTGAGCCTGTTTACTCCACGAAGGGAAGTGTTACGGTAAAAGGCTTGAGGAAGTTTATGTCGATTGCTTTTTCTCAATATGCACAATCAATACCGGATGTGCTGCCCCCTTATTTGCTGAAAAAATACCGGCTGCTAAGTAAAAGGGACGCCTTACGAGCGATGCATTTTCCGCAAGGATCTGAAGATTTGAAGCAGGCGCGAAGAAGGATGGCGTATGAAGAGTTGCTGTTGTTTCAACTGAAAATGCAAAGTTTGCGCAGAATCGAGCGACATGGCTCAGTCGGTAAGCAGCAACAATTTGATGAGGAAAAATGGCAGCAATTTATTGATTGTTTACCGTTTCCGCTTACGTCTGCTCAAAATCGAGTAGTAAAAGAAATTATCTCTGATATGAAATCACCGCACCGGATGAACCGTCTGCTACAAGGAGATGTAGGGTCGGGGAAGACAGTCGTAGCTACGATTGCTTTATTGGCAACAGTATTATCGGGACATCAAGGTGCGCTTATGGTGCCGACAGAAATTTTAGCTGAACAGCATGCCGCTTCTATCGCTGGTTTGTTGGAAGGAACAGGTGTGAAATCGGCGTTGTTCACAAGTTCAGTTAAGGGGAAGAAGCGTCGTGAACTGCTGGCTGATTTGCAAGCTGGCAATATTGATATTTTAATAGGCACACATGCGTTGATTGGTGATGAAGTATCATTCCGCTCTTTAGGACTGGTCATAACGGATGAGCAGCATCGTTTCGGTGTGGAGCAAAGGAAAATTTTACGCGAGAAGGGCGAGAATCCGGATGTGTTGTTCATGACAGCGACACCGATTCCGCGGACGCTGGCGATTACTGTGTTCGGTGAGATGGACGTGTCAATCATTGATGAGATGCCGGCTGGACGTAAGCCGATTGAAACGTACTGGGCAAAGCATAATATGCTGGAACGTGTTTTAGGCTTTATGGATAAAGAGCTCGTTAAAGGCAGGCAAGCTTACGTCATTTGTCCTTTGATTGACGAATCGGAAAAACTCGATCTTCAAAACGCGATTGAAGTGCACGACATGCTTTGTCATTATTATGGTGACCGATTTAAAGTCGGACTGATGCATGGTAAATTGCTTCCTGCCGAAAAAGACGAAGTGATGAAAGCTTTTAGCGAAAATGAAGTGCAAATTTTAGTATCGACCACAGTTGTAGAGGTAGGTGTGAATGTGCCGAATGCAACATTCATGCTCGTATACGATGCGGAAAGATTCGGTTTGTCTCAGCTGCATCAATTGCGAGGTCGTGTCGGTCGAGGCAGCGAGCAATCATATTGTGTTTTAGTAAGTGATGCCAAATCAGAAAACGGCAAAGAACGAATGCGCATCATGACAGAAACAAATGATGGCTTCGTCTTGTCGGAGAAAGATTTGGAACTCCGGGGACCCGGCGACTTTTTCGGTAAAAAGCAGAGCGGACTCCCGGAGTTTAAGGTGGCTGATCTCATTCATGATTATCGCATTCTCGAGGTAGCGCGAGATGATGCTTCTCAGCTCGTCAACAGCGATCAATTTTGGAAAGAGGAATCGTTTGAGGATCTACGCGCCTATTTACGCTCGCAAGGTGTTTTTACAGAGATGAAGTTTGATTAAAAAGGCTGGTAACGGTTTTTCTAATTGTCCAGCTGCAGCGGCCAACCTCTCAAGGTCATAAGCCGATCCGTCCGGAAGGTAAAGAGCAACCTTCCAGCCGGCTTGTCTTATGCTGGTCGAGGGCTCTCAGGATGAGAGTCACAGCGACGTTGCTACAGGACGTAGCGTTCTTAGTCGCTGTTCATCAATAACGGGCCGCTTCCGCATTTCTTAATAGATTGCAAGTTTTTAAATAACTCTTGCAATCTTTTTTTGAAGTATATATACTACTATTAGTACCTAGTCATAATACTCGGATGGTGACATACATGAGACGAAGCAAAAAGGACCGTCAATTACTATTAACAGAAACAATTGAGAATAATCCCTTTATTACGGACGAAGAGCTTGCGGACACATTTGCTGTCAGCATACAGACGATTCGTCTCGACCGCCTGGAATTATCTATTCCGGAGCTGAGGGAGCGTATTAAGAACGTAGCTGAAAAAAATTACAGCGATGAAATAAAAGCCTTGCCGATTGAAGAAGTAATTGGTGATATTATAGATATAGAACTTGATCATAGTGCGCTTTCAATATTTGATGTCAAAAAAGAGCATGTATTCACTCGAAACGGGATTGCCCGCGGCCATCATTTGTTTGCGCAGGCAAATTCATTAGCGGTAGCGGTTATCAATGATGAATTGACATTAACGTCAAAAGCGGAAATTAATTTTACACGTCCGGTTAAGGAAAACAGCCGGGTCATTGCGAAAGCGAAAGTAATTGAGCGGCAAACTGAATCCGGACGTTCAATTGTTGAAGTGAATAGCCATGTGAATAATGAAATCGTATTTAAAGGCACTTTTGAAATGTACCGTTCGAATATAGACAGAAGGAATGAAGAAAAAAATGAAGATAGCAATTGATGCAATGGGCGGAGATCATGCTCCGAAAGAAGCGGTTTTAGGAGCGATCGAAGCGGTCAAAGATTTTAATGATATCGAGATTTTGTTAGTCGGTGATGAACAGCAAATCAATCAATATTTAACACCGCATGAACGAATCTCTGTTTTACATACTGATGAACAAATTTTAGCGACAGATGAGCCTGTTCGGGCAGTAAGACGCAAAAAGCAGGCGTCGATGGTGCTTGCGGCACAGCAAGTGGCTGACGGTAAGGCGGATGCGTGCATCTCAGCCGGCAGTACAGGCGCTTTAATGGCGGCAGGGCTGTTTGTAGTTGGAAGAATTAAAGGAATTGAGAGACCGGCGCTTGCACCGACATTGCCGACATTAAACGGAGATGGCTTTGTTCTTCTTGATGTCGGAGCGAATGCGGAAGCGAGAGCGGAGCATTTGCTTCAATTTGCGATTATGGGCTCGGTATATGCGGAGAAAGTAAGAGGAATTAAAAATCCGCGTGTAGGTTTGCTGAACATCGGCACTGAAGATAAAAAAGGAAACGAACTGACAAAAGCGGCCTTCGCATTAATGAAAGAAGCACCGATTCATTTTGTCGGAAATGTCGAAAGCCGTGATTTAATGGAAGGCGTTGCTGATGTTGTTGTTACTGATGGATTTACGGGTAACATGGTATTAAAGACAACAGAAGGAACAGCAATGGCTGTCTTTAAAATGCTGAAAGAATCATTAATGAGCAGTGTCAGAAGCAAGCTGGCGGCTGCCATGCTGAAGCCGGAGTTTAAGGAAATCAAGGCGAAAATGGATTATTCAGAGCATGGAGGAGCGGCGTTGTTCGGTTTGAAAGCTCCTGTCATAAAAGCGCACGGTTCATCTGATGCAAGAGCATTTTACAGCGCTATACGCCAAACGAAAACAATGGTTCAGCATGAGGTGGCCTCTACCATCAAACGTTTTGTTGAAAAAGAGGATAGCAAGTAATTCATTTTGGCGAGGAGAGATTATATGGCTGTAATAGGTTTTGTTTTTCCCGGTCAAGGTTCACAGTCTGTCGGAATGGGCTTGGAGCTTGCGGAACAATACGAGAGTGTACGAGCATTATATGAAAAAGCGGATGAAGCGCTGCAATTTTCTTTAAGTGACTTAATTTTTCAAGGACCTCAAGAGAAATTGACGTTGACAGCAAATGCCCAACCGGCTTTGCTGTCAACAAGCATAGCGATTATGTCAAGATTGCAACAGTTTGACATTAAGCCGAATTACGTAGCAGGTCACAGCCTCGGGGAATATAGTGCTCTTGTGGCTGGCGGCATGCTTGACTTTGAGGATGCGGTTTGTATTGTTCGTAAGCGAGGCGAATTCATGGAAGAGGCTGTTCCTGCAGGAGTCGGGAAAATGGCGGCGATTCTCGGTTTGGACCGACAATTGCTCGAAGATATTACAGCTACTGTCTCAGCCAACGGAACGCCTGTGCAATTAGCAAATATAAATAGCCCGGGGCAAATTGTCATTTCCGGTTCTGCGGAGGGTGTGACAATCGCTTGTGAGAAAGCAAAAGATAACGGAGCTAAACGTGCGATTATGCTCGATGTAAGCGGGCCGTTCCATTCAAGCTTAATGAAGCCTGCTGCTTCTGACCTTAGAGCGGCATTTGCGGAGTTTTCATGGAAGGATGCTTCAATCCCGGTTGTTTCTAATGTTAATGCAAAGCCGATTACTTCGGCGGATGAAATGAAAGAGAAGCTGGTGCAACAATTATATTCCCCTGTTTTATGGCAAGACTGTGTAGAACATATGATTGAACTTGGAGTCGATACATTTATTGAAATCGGATCGGGTAAAGTTTTATCTGGTTTAATAAAAAAAATTAATCGTTCTGTAAAGGTATATTCCGTGTCAAACGAGAAGGAAATACAAGCAGTCGTTGCTGCGTTAAAGGAGGAGTAATTGTGAAATTACTAGGTCAAGTAGCTCTTGTTACAGGTGCATCAAGAGGGATCGGGCGAGAAATTGCCCTCGAGTTAGCCCGTCAAGGCGCCGATGTAGCCGTTAACTATGCCGGAAATGAAGCGCTGGCCAATGAGGTTGTTGCGGAAGTTGCGGCAATGGGCAGAAAAGCGATTGCAATCCGCTGTAATGTTGCGGATGCGGAAGAGGTAGCGCAAATGGTCAAAGAAACAATCGAGAAGCTGGGGCGTATTGATATCCTGGTCAACAATGCCGGGGTAACGCGCGATAATCTATTGATGCGCATGAAGGAAGAAGAATGGGATACTGTACTTAATACAAATCTAAAAGGTGTATTCCTATGTACGAAGGCCATTACGAGACCGATGATGAAGCAGCGTAAAGGCCGAATTATTAATGTTGCAAGTGTGGTTGGTGTAGTCGGTAATGCCGGACAGGCAAATTATGTGGCAGCGAAAGCGGGCGTAATCGGTTTGACGAAAACAACGGCTAAGGAGCTGGCTCCAAGAGGCATTAATGTGAATGCGATTGCTCCCGGATTTATATCGACTGATATGACCGACCAGTTGCCTGAGGAAGTGAGAAACGGTCTGTTGGCGCAAATTCCGCTGGCGAGATTCGGTGAACCTTCTGATATTGCGAAAGTGGCTGTTTTTTTAGCATGTGAAGACAGCGCCTATATGACGGGGCAAACGCTGTGCATTGACGGCGGTATGGTTATGTGATTTTTTTGTGAATGTCACAATTAATGGCAATTAATAAAAAATATTTATTATTGCAGTAAAATCAAATATAATAAGGTGAATTGAAAGGAGGTGAAAAATATGGCAGATGTATTAGAGCGTATTACAAAAATCGTCGTTGACCGTTTAGAGGTTGAGGCGTCAGAAGTAACGCCAGAAGCTTCTTTCAAGGATGATTTAGGTGCGGATTCTCTTGATGTAGTAGAGCTAGTAATGGAGCTTGAAGATGAATTCGGAATGGAAATTTCTGATGAGGACGCAGAAAAAATCTCAACGGTTGGTGATGCCGTTAATTACATAAAAAGCAATATGTAATAGATCAATTTCATGATAAGGTCGACTCATATGAAGATTTGACAGCTTGCTTCATGTAGAGCATTCTCTATATAAAGTAATAAATTGTCTCTTCAAGAGTCGACCTTTTTCTTATTTTGCATTGCTGATCGGAGTGAAGGATGGCGACTCCTGCGGGAGAAGCGTGCAGGCCGAGTCACCGCAAGAGCGAAGCGATGTGGAGGCTTGGCGCAAGCCTCGCGGAAAGCGTCCGTCCGTAACGGAAATCAGCTCAGTTTATTTTCTTTTGTAAAATATTGAAATAAAAAGTAAAAGTTTATTTTCTTTTTTGACAATCATTTTATATACTAGGTAATGTTGAGTGTTATATATACTAATGAGTCAGATTTAAGGTTTCGGAGGATGTTATGCAAAAAAATGGAAGAGAAAGAAGAATTCCAAATAAAAATATGAAATTCGAAAAGTTTCAACGTGAGATCGGCATTCAATTTTTGAATGAAAGATTATTAAAACAAGCGTTTACTCATTCATCTTATGTGAATGAGCATCGTCGTAAGCCTTATGAAGACAATGAAAGGCTTGAGTTTTTAGGAGATGCGGTTTTAGAACTGACAGTTTCACAATACTTGTATCGTAAATATCCGCTTATGAGCGAAGGAGAGTTGACGAAGCTGCGCGCTGCGATTGTATGCGAGCCATCCTTGGTGACGTTTGCGCATGCTCTTTCTTTCGGTAAGCTAGTTCTTCTTGGCAAGGGTGAAGAGCTGACTGGAGGGCGCGAGCGTCCGGCTTTGCTGGCTGACGTATTTGAGGCCTTTATTGGCGCGTTATACTTGGATCAAGGTATGGAAGTTGTCAATTCGTTTTTAACAAAAGTAGTATTTCCTAAAATTGATGAAGGTGCTTTTTCTCATGTGATGGATTATAAGAGCCAACTGCAAGAGTTAGTGCAAAGAGATGCAGCCGGAGTGATTGAATACCGAATTCATCAGGAAAAAGGACCGGCTCATAACAAAGAGTTTGTATCCAATGTGTCACTGAATGGAGAAATATTAGGTACGGGTGTCGGCCGCTCTAAAAAAGAAGCGGAACAAAAAGCGGCGCAAGAAGCGCTGATCGTGATGAAAAAAGCAAAAAATAAGAAGTAAATAGTAAGGGGGGAAACATATTGTTCCTCAAACGTTTGGATGTAATGGGATTTAAGTCATTCGCAGAAAGAATTTCCATTGATTTTGTTGAAGGAGTGACAGCTGTTGTCGGTCCCAATGGAAGCGGGAAAAGCAATGTAACGGATGCAATCAGATGGGTACTTGGAGAGCAGTCCGCCAAATCGCTCCGCGGCGCGAAAATGGAAGATATTATTTTTGCCGGCAGTGATTCAAGAAAATCGCTTAATTTTGCGGAAGTGACACTTACTTTAAATAACGAAGATCAATTTCTTCCTCTCGATTATCAGGAAGTCAGTGTCACAAGAAGAGTGTTCCGCTCCGGAGAAAGCGAGTTTTTTATTAATAAACAGAGCTGCCGTTTGAAAGATATTGTTGATTTATTTATGGATTCAGGCTTAGGCAGAGAGGCTTTTTCGATTATCAGTCAGGGGAAAGTCGAAGAAATATTAAGCAGCAAAGCAGAAGAGCGAAGAACCATTTTCGAAGAAGCGGCTGGTGTTCTGAAATATAAAACACGCAAAAAGAAAGCCGAACAAAAGCTGACAGAAACCAGGGAAAACCTGAATCGGGTTCAAGATATTTTGCATGAGCTTGAAGGTCAAGTAGAGCCTTTGAAAATACAAGCTTCGATGGCCAAAGATTATTTGGAGAAGAAGCAAGAATTACAGCAGTACGAAGTTGCTTTAACGGTTCACGAAATTGAAGTGCTTCATGGAAAGTGGCAGGAGTTGGCCAAGCAAAATGAAGAGCATAGCAATCAGGAAGTGAAAATGAGCTCGGAATTGCAGAAAAAAGAAGCATATATCGCGCAGCTTCGTGACAAAATCACTGCTTTGGATGAATCCGTCAGTGATCTGCAGGAAGTCCTTTTAATTACGACCCAAGATTTAGAAAAGCTTGAAGGAAGAAGAAGTGTTCTTCAGGAGCGTAAGAAAAATGCGACGCAAAGCAAGCAACAGCTGGAGCAAACAATTGAAGAGGCTCATCGTCAAATAAGTGAGTTAAAAGCCGAACAATCAATACAGCTGCAAAAGCTTGAGGAAATACAGGCGACTGTGAAGGATTTGAAGAAGAAGCTTAGCGAAAAAGAAATAAGCTTAGCATCCTTCAGCGAGGACTTAGAGCTGGAAATAGAATCACTGAAAACAGATTATATTGATTTGCTGAATGAGCAGGCCGCCGCAGGTAATGAAATGCGTATGGTCAAACAGCAGCTTGAACAAATTAATGCTCGCAGTTCAAGACTTGATACAGAGAATGAAGAGCTGATTTTAAAGCGTTCTGCCGTTACGGAAGAAAAGGAAATGCTGATTGCTCAGTTGCAAAGCATGAAGCAAAAGCTCGAGGAAACAGCAGGTCAGCTATTTGAAAGAAAGACAAGTTTAGAAAAGCTGCAGGATAAATATAAAAGTGAAGAAACGAAGCTATATCAGGCTTATCAATATGTGCAGCAAGTTCAATCACGCATTGAAATGCTAAAAGGCATGGAAGATGAATATGCCGGCTTTTTCCAAGGAGTTAAAGAAGTTCTAAAGGCGCCTAATTTGCAAGGCGTGGAAGGTGCGGTTGCAGAGTTGATCACCGTTCCGCGTGAATACAATTTGGCGATTGAAACGGCATTGGGAGCTGCTATGCAGCATGTTGTTGTCGATACAGAAGAAAATGCGCGCAAAGCGATTCAGTTTTTGAAAATCAATTCATTCGGACGCGCTACATTCTTGCCGATGACAGTCATGAAGGAAAGAAATATCGCTTCAGCACAGCTGCAACTTGTAATGGATCACCCATCTTACATCGGCGTAGCATCGCAATTAGTGCGCTATGAGGCCAAATATGCGGCGATTGTAGCCAATTTATTAGGTTCAGTCATCATTACCTCTGATTTGAAAGGTGCCAATGAGCTTGCGAAAAAACTGCATTATAAATATCGGATTGTGACGCTTGAAGGAGATGTTGTCAATCCGGGCGGCAGTATGACAGGCGGCGCGACAAAATCGAAAAACTATTCGTTGCTTGCGCGAAAAGGCGAACTGGAAGAGCTTTCGAATAAATTGCCGCAAATGGAAGAGAAAACATTGCAGCTTGAACACCAAGTGAAGCATTTAAAGGAAAGTATTCAGCAACAAAATGAAGCGTATGAGCAATTACGCATGAGCAGTGAGCAGTTGCGCATTCAAGAGGAAAGCGTTAAAGGTGAGCTTCGTGAAGTAGAAACAAACGAAAGAAACTTAAATGACCGCTTGTCTCTTTATGATATGGATCAATCCGCATACATTGAAGAGAAGCTGCAAAGGGAGCAACGATTAGCGGAACTGGAACAGCTATTGGCCGGAATTGCTGGTAGCTTAGAGGAAGGTAAAGCAAAAATTGATGAGTTGACGAATCGTAAAAATGCTCAGCAAAGCTCAATCTCAGCCGTTACAACAGAATTGAACGAACTGAAGGTTCAGTATGCAGCCAAACGCGAGCAGCAGCAGCATGCTCAAGCAACATATGATCGTTTGCTGAAGGATTTGTCGGAATGGCAGCGGAAAGAAGAAGAGGCTACTGAAGATCGCAAGTTGTTATCCAACGATATGGAAAGCAATACGAGCGGCGAGCAGCAACTTGAAGAATTGGCTAAAACGAAACTTCAGGACAAAAATGAAACCGTTCAATTGATCTCGACCCGCAGAGAGGAACGCAATCAATTGCATATGCAATTAGAGGATGAAGAACGTGAACTTAAAGAGCTGAAACGAATTTATAAAGGCTACGTTGAAACGATGAAGGATGAAGAAGTGAAAATCAATCGTCTTGATGTGGAGCTTGAAAATCGCCTTCAGCATTTGCAGCAAGAGTACTTGTTATCTTTCGAAGATGCGAAAGCTCAGTTTTCATTGCAGAATTCACCGGAGGAAACAACGAAAAAGGTGAAGCTGATCAAAATGGCGATTGAAGATCTCGGCACAATCAATCTTGGAGCAATCGATGAGTATGAACGGGTTTTCGAGCGTTATACGTTCTTAACTGAACAAAAAGCAGACCTGCAAGAGGCGAAAGAGACGCTTTTCCAAGTCATCGATGAAATGGATGAAGAAATGAAGCGTCGCTTTAAAGAGACGTTTGACGGCATAAGCAATGAATTCGAAGCGGTATTCCAGCAACTGTTCGGAGGCGGACGTGCCGAATTGAAGCTGACCGATCCGGATGATTTGCTGAATACAGGCGTGGAAATCATCGCGCAGCCACCGGGCAAGAAGCTGCAAAATCTGGGACTTTTATCCGGAGGCGAAAGAGCGTTGACGGCCATTGCCCTATTATTCTCCATCTTGATTGTGCGACCGGTTCCGTTTTGCGTGCTTGATGAGGTAGAAGCAGCGCTTGATGAAGCGAATGTTCAACGCTTCAGCCAGTATTTGAGAAAATTCAGCTCGCAAACGCAGTTTATCGTTATTACGCATCGTAAAGGAACGATGGAAAGTGCCGATGTATTGTATGGTATTACCATGCAGGAATCTGGTGTTTCTAAGCTCGTTTCTGTAAGGTTAGAAGATAAAAAGTTAGCAGAACAAACGAAATAGGAAGTGAAAGAATGAGTTTCTTTAAGAAATTAAAAGAAAAATTTACAGCAACAACAGACCAAGCGAGTGAAAAATTCAAGGAAGGGCTGACGAAAACGAGAGATTCATTTGCCGGTAAAGTGAATGACCTCGTTGCTCGCTATCGTAAAGTCGATGAAGATTTCTTTGAAGAGCTTGAAGAAATTTTAATTGGTGCTGATGTTGGTTTTAATACGGTTATGGAATTAATCGATGAACTGAAAATGGAAGTGAAGCGCCGCAATATTCAAGATACACGTGAAGTGCAGGCGGTTATTTCCGAGAAGCTAGTCGATATTTATCGTAACGATGAAGATATTGATGCGACAATTTCAATGAATAATGACTTAACGGTTATTTTGTTTGTCGGTGTAAATGGTGTCGGTAAAACAACAACAATCGGCAAGCTTGCTCATAAGTTTAATAGCGAAGGCAAGAAAGTATTGCTGGCAGCCGGAGATACATTCCGTGCCGGTGCTATAGAGCAATTGGAAGTATGGGGCGAGCGTGTTGGCGTAGATGTCGTGAAACAAACCGCCGGTTCCGACCCTGCTGCAGTTATGTTCGATGCGGTTCAAGCGGCTAAATCACGCAATGTCGATGTTTTGTTGTGCGACACAGCCGGACGTCTGCAAAATAAAGTGAACTTAATGAAAGAGCTTGAAAAAGTGAAAAAAGTTATTGAACGTGAAATTCCTGGCGCGCCGCATGAGGTTCTGCTTGTGTTGGATGCGACTACCGGTCAAAATGCGCTTGTTCAAGCAAAAATGTTCAAAGAAGTGACGGATGTATCCGGTATTGTGCTGACAAAACTAGACGGAACAGCCAAAGGCGGTATCGTCCTTGCAATCAAAAATGAGCTTGGTATACCGGTGAAATTCGTAGGTCTAGGAGAAAAAATGGATGATCTGCAAGAGTTTGACGCAGAGAAATACGTATACGGCCTATTCGCTGATATCATTGAAAAAGAAGAGGAATAACACCAGTATTACCCAAACCCGATCTCGTTTGAGGTCGGGTAATTTGAATTTTGATTTCAGCTAATTGCAGCAAAATGCGTGCGACTGCTGTAGCTTGGCGCCGTACATGAAAAGTATCTTTCCGCTGCCTAAAATCAATACGACCACTTAATACAAACGTCTAAATAAAAAACTTCACAAAAAAATAAGTATTACAAGGAATTCACCTTGACATCCATAACTGATGCTTGTAAACTATGAAATGTAAAGGTGTTTTACTTAACATAAGGGGGAGGCAACATGACGCTTGAAAAAACAACGCGAATGAATTATCTGTATGATTTTTATCAATCGTTGTTAACAAAAAAACAGCAAAGCTACATGGCGCTCTATTATTTAGATGATTTCTCCCTTGGTGAAATTGCCGAGGAATATGATGTAAGCAGGCAAGCAGTATACGATAACATTAAAAGAACAGAAGCAATGTTGGAGGAATACGAGACAAAGCTTCTATTATTTGAAAAGTTTCAACAGCGAAGCGCGCTTATTCAAAGGCTGAAGGAGGAAGAACTTTCATCTTCTGCCTTGGAAATCGTTGCTGAGCTTGAGAGATTAGATTAGGAGGCGGCAACAATGGCATTTGAAGGATTAGCCGACCGACTGCAAGGCACGATACAAAAGATTCGTGGCAAAGGAAAAGTAAATGAATCCGATGTAAAAGAAATGATGCGTGAAGTGCGTCTTGCTCTTTTAGAGGCGGATGTAAACTTTAAGGTTGTTAAGGATTTTGTAAAACGCGTGAGCGAACGCGCAGTAGGTCAAGAAGTGCTTAAAAGCTTAACCCCTGGTCAGCAGGTAATTAAAGTCGTACAAGAAGAATTGACAGCGTTAATGGGGGGAGAGCAAAGCAAAATTGCTGTTGCTAATCGTCCGCCGACGGTCATTCTGATGGTAGGTCTTCAAGGTGCCGGTAAAACGACCACAACTGGTAAGCTTGCAAATCTGCTGCGAAAGAAATATAATCGTAAGCCGTTATTAGTTGCTGCTGATATTTACCGACCAGCGGCAATCAAACAGTTAGAGACTTTAGGGAAACAGCTGGATATGCCTGTATTCTCTTTAGGCGATCAAGTGAGCCCTGTCGAAATCGCCAAGCAGGCTATTGCAAAGGCGAAGGAAGAGCATTATGATTATGTTCTGATTGATACAGCCGGTCGTCTTCATATTGATGAAGCACTAATGACGGAATTGGAAGATGTTAAGGAAGTTGCCAAACCGGATGAAATATTCTTGGTTGTAGACAGCATGACCGGACAAAGTGCCGTTGATGTTGCAGAAAGCTTCAATAATCAGCTTGGGCTTACGGGTGTTGTTTTAACAAAGCTTGATGGCGATACACGTGGCGGTGCCGCGCTTTCCATCCGTGCAGTGACAAACACTCCTATTAAATTCGTAGGTATGGGCGAGAAGCTTGATGCACTTGAGGTATTCCATCCTGAGCGTATGGCTTCCCGTATTCTTGGTATGGGTGATGTGCTGACATTAATTGAAAAAGCACAATCTAACGTCGATCATGAAAAAGCAAAAGAGCTTGAGAAAAAATTCCGTACACAATCATTTACGTTTGATGATTTCTTAGAGCAGCTTGGTCAAGTTCGTAATATGGGACCATTGGACGATCTAATAAAAATGTTACCTGGTGCTAACAAAATGAAAGGCTTGAACAACATTTCCATTGACGAAAAGCAAATTGGTCATGTTGAAGCAATCATTCAATCAATGACGAAGGCAGAAAAGGATCATCCAGAGATCATTAATGCCAGTCGACGTAAAAGAATTGCAAAAGGAAGTGGTACTTCGATTCAAGAGGTTAACCGACTTTTGAAGCAATTTGATGAGATGAAAAAGATGATGAAGCAGATGACTTCTATGCAAAAAGGCAAGAAAAAAGGCTTCAAACTACCTTTCATGTAAGGTTTTTTACACTGTTAAGAAAAAATCCTTTACAAACTATAAATAACTTTGATAATATATTATCTTGTTGAAACTAATCGGAAGAGGTGCTTTATAAAATGGCAGTAAAAATTCGTTTAAAACGTATGGGAGCAAAAAAATCTCCTTTCTATCGTATTGTAGTAGCTGATTCTCGTTCACCACGTGATGGACGTTACATCGAAGTAGTAGGAACTTACAACCCAGTTGCTCAACCAGCAAAAGTTGAAATCAACGAAGAGCTTGCTCTTAAATGGTTACAAGACGGTGCAAAACCATCTGATACAGTTCGTAACCTGCTTTCTGCTCAAGGCATTATGGAAAAATTCCACAATGCAAAAAACAGCAAATAATATCGGTTGAATGATGAGACAACTCATTCATACGATTGTAACGTCACTTGTCGATCATCCCGAGGCTGTTGAAATTACAGCTAAGGAAGATGATCAGACGATTACTTACACTTTATCGGTCCATAAGGATGATATGGGAAAAGTGATCGGCAAGCAAGGGCGTGTAGCTAAGGCGATTCGGACTGTAATTTATGCAGCAGGATCTACACAGCAAAAAAAAATCTATCTAGAGATTTCCGAATAGGAGGGCTAATACCCCTCCTTTTTTGGTATCATAAAAAGAAAATGGGATGCATCACAGAGCTTCGCGTACATGATACAAGATACATGATACATATGCCATATTGAGATACAATAGGGCTAGGAGGAGCTTAAAATGAGGATTCTTCAAACCGTAAATGTAAATCAGGTATTAACAGAAAACAGCAAAAATCAGTTGATTGAACAATATGCTCAGCAATCCGCGCAATTCCAGAAGGAAATAGAGCAGTTGAAATTCGAAATGAAAAAGCTGGCCAAAACGAAAAAAATTCAGCCTGTCAGCTTGCAGTCACATTTTGAAAGAGAATTAAATAATCGTGCGGAAAAGCTGAAGCTGCTCGCATTCAAATTGGAGCAATTAGAAAGATTGCCGATTGGCAGCGAGCTAAAGGAACGTGAGGTTCAGTCCATTGTCGACGTCGAAGTCGGAGATGATTGGAAGGAACTGACCAAAGTGAAAACCATCGTTGTGACAGATGGAAAAGTAACAGAAATACGTTAGAGGTGTCGTACTTGGAAAAATGGTTTAATGTAGGTAAAATTGTCAATACGCATGGCATCAAAGGGGAAGTTCGTGTCATTTCGAGAACGGACTTCGCCGATGAGCGCTATAAAGTCGGAAATTCATTATTCTTGTTTCAAGGAACAAATAATGCGCCGATGGAACTGAAAATCACTTCACACCGCAAACATAAAAATTTTGATTTGCTGACGTTTGAAGGCTATTACAATGTGAATCAGGTGGAGTCGTTCAAAGAGGGTGTTTTAAAGGTGCCTGAGTCGTATTTAACGGACTTGGATGAAGGCGAGTTTTATTACCATCAAATTATCGGCTGCAAGGTTTCTACGACTGCTGGTGAAGAAATAGGCACGATCCGTGAAATATTGACGCCTGGCGCAAATGATGTATGGGTGATTCAAGCAAAAAAAGGAAAAGATATCTTAATTCCGTACATTGAGGATGTTGTCAAGGAAATCGATGTTCAACAGAAAACGATTATCATTGAACCGATGGAAGGGCTGCTGTAATGAAAATTGATGTATTAACGTTGTTTCCGGAAATGTTCACCGGTGTATTTGGCTCATCAATTTTAAAAAAAGCGGAAGAAAAGCAAGCTGCTTCCTATAATGTTGTCAATTTCCGCGAGTTTTCCGATAATAAGCATGGAACGGTTGACGATTATCCATACGGCGGCGGTGCCGGGATGGTTTTGAAGGCGCAGCCGATTTTTTCTGCAGTCGAGCATTTGCAGGAGCGAAGTGAAAAGAAGCCTCGTGTCATTCTTTTATGCCCGCAAGGAGAGCGCTATACGCAACGTAAGGCCGAAGAATTGGCAAAGGAAGATCACTTGATTTTTGTTTGCGGACATTATGAAGGCTACGACGAACGAATTCGCGAGCATGTCGTAACGGATGAAATCTCACTTGGTGATTATGTCTTGACCGGTGGAGAGCTTGGAGCAATGGTCATTATCGACAGTGTGGTTCGATTATTGCCGGGTGTACTCGGGAATGAAGATTCGCCAATCAAAGACTCTTATTCTTCAGGTTTGCTGGAACATCCTCATTACACGCGTCCGTATGATTTCAGAGGCTATAAGGTGCCTGATACATTAATGTCGGGCAATCATAAGCTGATTGAGGAATGGCGAATGAAGGAGAGTTTGAGAAGAACGTGGCAGCGCAGACCGGACTTGCTTGAACATATTGAGCTAACGCCTCAAGAAAAAAAATGGCTGGAAGAAATTATTTCTGAAGAATAGCTATTGCAATGACCTATTTTTTATGTTACTATACTTTTTGTGGTTCAGAGAGAGTATCTCACTGAACCACTGATAACGATGTTCCGCTGCAATGTATTGAAATAGACTTGCAAGAGCGTCTGTGGGAGGAGTTGAAAACGATGCAACAATTAATTCATGAAATCACTAAAGAACAATTACGCACAGATCTTCCATCTTTCCGTCCTGGTGACACAGTACGTGTACACGTTAAGGTAGTAGAGGGAACTCGTGAGCGTATCCAGATCTTTGAAGGTGTGGTTATCAAGCGTCGTGGTGGTGGAATCAGCGAAACATTCACAGTTCGTAAAGTATCTTACGGCGTAGGTGTTGAGCGTACATTCCCTGTACACACACCAAAAATTGCAAACCTAGAAGTAGTTCGTCGCGGTAAAGTACGTCGCGCGAAACTTTACTACCTACGTAGTCTTCGCGGTAAAGCAGCTCGTATTAAAGAGATTCGCTAATTTTTCCGAAACTAACAGCTTAGCTGATTATATTGGAAACAATGAAACACAAAGAAAAAGAGCTTGTTTTAACAAGCTCTTTTTTACACTTTCAGAAACAAAAAACTAACATTTACATAACGTAAGTTGGATTACAATCATTTGGACTGTTTGTTTGCTATACTAATATAGACAGCGGTGAAATAAAAAATATATAGTACGGGCTGGTGAGTTTGATGACTAAAAAGAAAAGCGAACTGTGGGAATGGATTAAGGCGCTTCTGATTGCGGTCGCATTAGCCGTAATTATTCGCTATTTCCTATTAGCCCCGATTGTAGTGGACGGCTATTCGATGATGCCGACATTGCATGACCAAGATCGCATGATAGTCAATAAAATCTCTTATACGTTTAGCGATCCTGAACGTTTTGATATTGTCGTCTTTCATGCCCCCGAGGGAAAAGATTATATTAAACGCATAATCGGTCTGCCTGGTGATACAGTAGAATATATAGATGATGTTCTTTATATTAACGGCGAGGCGATTGAAGAGCCATATTTGGATGAGTATAAGGAACAAGTATTTGACGGCCCGTTGACGGACTCTTTTTCATTGACGGACATTCCGGGCGGCCAGGAAGTCGTTCCTGAAGGGTATTTGTTCGTCATGGGCGATAACCGTCGAAATTCAAAGGACTCAAGACATATCGGATTTGTATCACTGGATAAAGTTGTCGGAAAAACAAGCATTGTATACTGGCCAGTCAGCGATATGCGAATTGTAGAATAAGAAAGGTGGATACCAGTGACAATTCAATGGTTTCCAGGCCATATGGCCAAAGCGAGACGAGAAGTTACAGAAAAACTGAAGCTTGTAGATATTATTTATGAATTGGTTGATGCAAGGTTGCCATTATCATCACGAAACCCGATGATTGATGAAATCATTCAGCACAAACCAAGACTAGTACTATTAAATAAAGCGGATATGGCTGATCCGCAAAAAACAGCCCAATGGCTGGAGTATTTTTCTTCTAAAGGTATTAACGCACTGGCTATTAATTCTCAAGCTGGAGAGGGTCTGAAGCAAATTGTAGGCACTTCGAAAGTTATTTTAAAAGACAAGCTTGACCGTCTGAAGGCGAAAGGTGTCAAACCGAGAGCAATCCGTGCGATGATTGTCGGAATACCGAATGTCGGGAAGTCAACATTCATTAACCGTTTAGCGAAGAAGAATATTGCCAAAACAGGAAATATGCCGGGTGTGACAAAGTCACAGCAATGGATTAAAGTAGGAAAAGAATTAGAACTGCTCGATACGCCGGGTATACTTTGGCCGAAGTTTGAAGATCAGGAAATAGGCAAACGATTGGCTGCTACAGGGGCGATTAAAGATACGCTTCTGAATCAGCAGGATTTGGCTGTATTTGTATTACGCTTTTTGGAGGCGGAATATCCGGGTACATTAAAGGAGCGCTTCAAATTAGAAGAAATACCTGAAGATCTAGTTGAGTTATTTGATCATATCGGCCGATATCGCGGCGTTTTAGGCAGCGGAGGAAGCATTGATTATGATAAAACGGCTGAGCTGATTGTCAGAGAGCTTCGAGCTGTGAAATTAGGCAGATTCACATTTGAATTGCCACCTGAAGAAGAAACTGAGTAAAGCTCCAATTTATGGGGCTTTATTTTTTTATATAAGTTTCGATTTGTACAAAAACTAATAAATAAAATATTTATGCCGATAAATAGGGTAGAAAGAGTAGGCTTAAGCAATGGAAAAGAAATTAAGCATTAATGAAATAAAAGAAAAATTACAGAACGTCCAAGATGAAAATGACGCATTTTTTCAAGCGTGTGCTAGCGATGAGCGCAAAGGTGTTCAGCAGGCCGTAAAAGCATGGAAAAGAGCTTATGACAAAAAGCTGCAACTTGAGCAGAAATGGATGCATATGAATAAATATGAAAACGAACTGCTTCAGCAAGGCTATGCACATATTGTTGGCATAGACGAGGTAGGAAGAGGGCCATTAGCGGGGCCGGTTGTTGCGGCAGCAGTGATTCTTCCGCGAGAAATTACTTTGCTTGGTCTTGACGACTCAAAGAAAATGAGTGATTCACAAAAAGAGCTTATGTATGAGCAAATTATGGCTTCTGCGATTGCAGTTGGAGTCGGGATTGTTTCAAATGAAACCATTGATGAAATTAATATTTATGAAGCGACAAAAGTTGCGATGATGGAGGCGGTGAAACAATTGCCTGTGGCGCCGGAGTACGCACTTATAGACGCGATGAAGCTGCCGCTTACTATTCCGCAGCAATCCATTATTAAAGGCGATGCAAACAGCGTTTCAATTGCTGCTGCTTCTGTTATTGCGAAGGTAACGCGTGACCGCTTAATGAAGGATTACGATGAAAAGTATCCGCAGTACGGCTTTAAAAACAATATGGGCTACGGCACGAAGGAGCATCTCGAAGCTCTTTCTGAATACGGCATTACGCCATGGCATCGAATGAGTTTCGCGCCGGTTAAGGAATTAGCAAAATAAGAGAGGTAAAATTATTTCAAAATAACAAAAGGAGGGGAGAATTAGATGCAGACTGCAAGCGTAGCATCAAGTATGATTCCGCAGCAAACCGCTCAAAATCCAAATGAATTGAAAAACGGTCAAATGATTTATGGTAAGGTATTAAAAATACATAGTAATCAAACGGCTGAAATCAGCATCGGGCAAAATAAAGTAACAGCTTTATTAGATGCGCCGATTGCTCTCGGAGAGCGTTATTGGTTTCAAGTGCAAACAACCGGAGAACAAACCATGCTGAAAGTAATGCCAGCCAATGGTAGCAATCAAAGTTTGAAAGAAATGTCGTTACAGCTGCTGCAGCATTTCTCGCTTCCGCAATCTAAGGAATCTTTATCTCTTGCGCTTTTTTTAGTGGAAAATCAATTGCCGTTTTCAAAAGAGCAATTTATACAATCTTTGCAATGGCTGACAAGCAGCGGCAATCAAGCCAATCATATGCCGCTCTTGAAAATAATGCATAATTTTTCTTTGCCGTTCAGCGAATATGTTTTTCGCTCCTTGGCTTCATTTCATAATGAAGTGCCATTGCAACAGTTGTTTAAAGGCTTAAATAGTTTGCTTTCGGCTCCCGGAAGTGAAACAGAGGCATCTGTTAAGGCTCTGCTAGCACAATTGTTGACGACGGATGCAGAAAAGCTTGGAGAAAGAGGCCTTCAAAAACTCATCATCAGCTGGTTGACAGCTGATGGCTCGCAAAAAGAACAGATAAGTTCTATATTGAGAAACGTCGGTTTTTTGCCGAAAGATGAAAGCTTCTTTTTACAGCAGGTAATGAAACAGATTGGCGACAGTCCTATACTCATTCAAAATCCGCTGATTAAACAGGTAATTTCAACGCTACATCAGCTGCAGGGAAATACCGCCGTGCCGAATATTGCACAATTAAACAAATCGATTCAATCCTCTCCGTCGACCGGTGATTCGGTATTGTGGAATCATCTTCAAAAAGCAGTCGAGAATTTTTCCGGATTAGCCGTCAGTACGACAGGGAAATCAGCAGCTAATGAGAGTTCCTTGCAAACAGCTTATCGACAGCTGGCAAGGGCGATTATCGCACATGCAGGCTCTGAAAACAGCAGTAGTCATTTACAGCTAAACCGTTTTATGCAACTGATGCACCAAGCGGGACAGCAAACAGTGAGCTTTGAACAGAGTAGAGCGAATATGGCTGTTATGCTCGGACAAGTGGCAGAAGGAGAACTGCTGCAGCCATTAAGTAGAGAAGCTAATCTGCTGATGCAACAGATGCTTCATTCAGAAATTAATGATTTTTCTGTTCCTAAATCTTCCATGATTGCAAATGAAATTAGGAAGCTGATTAAGCAATTTGGATTAGGGTTTGAGCATTTTTTGGCGAATGCTGATAAAGGAACAGCCATTAAGGAAGCGGACTTGATGACGTTAAAGCCATTGCTTATGCAGCTGATCAATGAAACACAGCAGCTTGCTGTCAAAGAACAAGCGGAGCAGCTGCTACATAAAATTACAGCACAGCAAATATTGTCGCAATCTTCAGGTCCTTTGCAGCATTTCATCACACAAATTCCGATGTCCTTTCATGGGTTTTATACAGAAGCGACGATGCAATGGAGCGGAAGGAAGGATGAGAATGATCAGATTGATCCTTCTTTTTGCCGTGTTCTGTTTTATTTGCAGCTGAATAATATTCGAGAAACAATTGTCGATATGGTTGTGCAAAATCGCATATTAAAAGTGACGATCATTAATGAACATTACAAAGAACTAAAAGTAAGTGCAGGGCCGTTAATCGAGCAAGCAAAAGATAATTTGGCTAAATTGGGTTATCAAGTATCAGGTTTCAGGTTTATTCCTCCTTCCGGGTACGGCGCGGCGGTTAAATCTAAAACAGAAGTATTTGATAAAGCTGCTCCTTACTCTGGATTGGATATAAAAATATGAACGAGAAACGACTGGAAGCTATCGCTTTAAAATATGACAGAAACGGCAATGACGTACCTAAGGTTATCGGAAAGGGAAAAGGGAAGATTGCACAATCTATCTTGGAAGCGGCGAGAGAAAATAACGTGCCGATTCAAGAGGATCCTTCATTAACAGAGCTGTTGGGGAAGTTAAATATCGATGAATCGATTCCGCATGAATTATATGAAGCGGTGGCAGAAATATTCGCTCTCGTCTATCAGCTTGATAAAAAGGCAGGAATAAACAAGAAGGGCTCTAGGTAATAGGGCTTTTCTTGTTTTTAAAAATAAAATTATGATTAAAGCAGAAAATTTTTCTTTTGAGGCAGAATATTTGCAAATGGATGATGATAGGAATTAAGATGTGTTTAGAAATTATGTTTTGGATTATTTTAACATAAATGCTAGACAAGTAAATTTAAGTTATATACAATAAAATCGCAATCTATAAAATAATGCACATAATTTTCTAAAGCAGCTGTGTGAATGCAGGTTTTCCTAATTTGGACTATTGATAGGAGGATGTACATGAATATCCATGAGTATCAAGGTAAAGAGGTCCTCAGAAAATATGGCGTTGCTGTGCCGAACGGCAAAGTAGCCTTTTCTGTGGAAGAAGCAGTGGAAGCAGCCAAGGAATTGGGCACACAGGTATGTGTGGTTAAAGCACAGATTCATGCAGGCGGACGAGGGAAAGCAGGCGGCGTAAAAGTCGCAAAAAATCTTGAGGAAGTACGTACATATGCGAGTGAGATTTTAGGCAAAACTCTAGTGACGCATCAAACCGGCCCTGAAGGAAAAGAAGTAAAGCGTCTGCTTATTGAAGAAGGTTGTGACATCAAAAAAGAATACTACATCGGTTTAGTTCTAGACCGCGCTACTTCAAGAGTTGTGTTAATGGCATCTGAAGAAGGTGGCACAGAAATTGAAGAAGTAGCGGCAGAAACCCCAGAGAAAATCTTCAAAGAAATCATTGATCCGGTTGTCGGTCTCACAGGCTATCAAGCGAGAAGAATTGCATTCAATATTAATATTCCGAAAGAATTAATAGGACAGGCTGTAAAATTTATGATAGGTCTGTACACAGCGTTTATTGAAAAGGATTGCTCAATCGCAGAGATTAATCCGTTGGTCGTTACAGGCGACGGTAAAGTAATGGCATTGGATGCTAAGCTCAATTTCGACTCAAACGCACTATATCGCCAAAAAGACATCGTTGCTTACCGTGATTTGGACGAGGAGGATGCTAAGGAGATCGAAGCCTCTAAATACGATTTAAGCTATATTTCACTGGACGGAAACATTGGCTGTATGGTGAATGGTGCCGGTCTTGCAATGGCAACAATGGATATCATTAAGCATTATGGCGGAGATCCGGCCAATTTCTTGGATGTTGGCGGCGGAGCCACTGCAGAAAAAGTTACAGAAGCTTTTAAAATCATTCTTTCTGATCAACATGTAAAAGGTATATTTGTCAATATTTTTGGTGGCATTATGAAATGTGATGTTATCGCAACCGGTGTGGTCGAAGCGGCCATGCAGGTCGGGTTAACTGTACCGCTTGTTGTGCGCCTTGAAGGCACGAATGTGGAATTAGGTAAACAAATTTTGAAAAATTCAGGTATCAATATTACAGCGGCAGAATCAATGGCGGATGGAGCTCAGAAAATCGTTTCACTAGTCAGTTAAGAAGCGGAGGGGAACTTATGAGTGTATTTATAAATAAGGATACGAAAGTTATCGTACAAGGAATTACAGGCTCAACAGCGCTATTTCACACAAAGCAAATGCTGGAGTACGGAACGAAGATTGTTGCGGGTGTTACACCTGGAAAAGGCGGAACAGAAGCAGAAGGAGTTCCGGTTTTCGATACGGTAAGCGACGCGGTCAGAGCGACTGGCGCAACTGCATCCGTTATTTATGTACCGGCGCCATTTGCTGCTGATGCTATTTTGGAAGCGGTTGATGCTGAATTAGATTTGGCTATTTGTATTACAGAGCATATCCCAGTACTTGATATGGTGAAGGTTAAGCGTTATATGGAAGGCAAGAAGACACGTTTGATTGGTCCCAACTGTCCGGGTGTTATTACCGCTGACGAATGTAAAATCGGTATTATGCCGGGCTATATACATACAAAGGGACATGTAGGTGTCGTCTCCCGTTCCGGTACATTAACATATGAAGCTGTACATCAATTGACGCAAGCTGGCATCGGTCAAACAACAGCTGTCGGGATTGGCGGAGATCCGGTAAATGGAACGGATTTTATTGATGTTCTGAAAGCGTTTAATGAGGATGCTGATACACATGCTGTTATCATGATTGGAGAAATTGGCGGAACAGCTGAAGAAGAAGCGGCTCTATGGGTAAAAGCGCATATGACGAAGCCTGTCGTTGGTTTTATCGGCGGTCGTACAGCACCTCCAGGCAAGCGTATGGGGCATGCCGGTGCGATTATTTCCGGTGGAAAAGGAACAGCGGATGAGAAAATCCGCATTATGAATGAGTGCGGAATAAAAGTTGCCGAAACACCTTCAGTGATGGGTGAAACGCTTATAACTGCATTGAAAGAACATGGTTTATATGAAACTTGTAAAACCTCTTAAATAGCAAATATTCAATAGAAAGCCTGATTTTCAAAAAGCAGGCTTTCTATGCTATTTTCAATTCTGTGCAAATGGAGGCTTGAACAATGGATGAGTTTAGAAAAAGACTGATACTTTTGCACCACTGCCGTGGAATCGGCTGGAAAACGATTTTTTTGATTTTAAAAGAAAACCCTCTTCTTGCCGGGTTATTTCGCAAAGAGTTGCATGAATGGCGAGTACAATTTCCTCAATTAAAGCCTAATCAACTTTCCCTCTTTTATCACGACCTTCATTCTATCGATATTTCTCAAAAAATAAAACAGTATGAAGAAAATGATGTCCTGGTTTTAACGTATTTTGATGAATTTTATCCGGAGAGACTCAAGCATATTTACAATCCGCCATGGGTGATTTTTGCTAAAGGGAGATTAAATGTGCTGCAAGAACGTGCACTGGCGGTAGTTGGCATGAGACAAGCGACGTTGTACGGCCAAGAGGCGATTGAAAGGCTATTGCCTCCGCTTATTGAGAAGGGTATCTGTATAATCAGCGGGCTTGCTTCCGGTATCGATACACTTGCTCATCGTGCAGCAGTCGAGCGTGAAGGCTCAACTATTGCCGTTTTAGGAGGAGGACTATTTCACATTTATCCGAGAGACAATACAGCGTTAGCTTTGAAAATGATGAAAGAACAACTCATCTTGTCTGAGTTCCCTCCGTTTATGAAGCCAGAGCGCTGGATGTTTCCGATGCGAAATCGGTTGATCAGCGGTCTTAGCGACGGTGTCTTAGTTGTAGAGGCGAAGATGAAGAGCGGCTCATTAATAACAGCTCAGCATGCATTAGAGCAAGGAAAAGATGTATTTGCTGTACCTGGAAAAATTACAGATCAATCTTCAGACGGAACAAACCTCCTTATTCAAGAAGGGGCCAAGCTTGTGTTGCATTATGAAGATATAGTATCAGAAATGAATTATTCTGTTCATAACTGCTGAATTATCTCCCGCTGACTTTCGATGCGGGAGTTTTTAATGGCTGCAAAAAGTCATATAAATAGAGCCGGATATGAAATTTATAAGAAAATTACAAGAAAAATCTCCGAAATAGGTTGAAATATAGTTGAATATATTATAAATTGAGCATCAAGCGCATTTATTTATGTAATCGCTTTACAAACAGTGCTTATATAAATGCAATCATAATAGATTGTAAATAATCAACAATAGCGTATTGCGGTGCAGTAATAAATGAAAAAATTCAAAAATCTGATTTTAAAATGATAGCAAAAAATGTTAATATTGACAAAACGATTATTTCTATTAATAATAATGAAGATTTATAATAACCTCTTAAGGAGGATTTTGCATGTCAGAATACCTTGTCATTGTGGAATCACCAGCCAAGGCGAAAACAATAGAAAAATACCTTGGGAAAAAATATAAAGTAAAAGCTTCAATGGGACACGTTCGGGATTTACCGAAAAGCCAAATGGGCGTTGATATAGAGCATGACTTTGAACCGAAATATATTACGATTCGCGGTAAAGGTCCTGTTTTGAAAGATTTGAAATCAGCAGCTAAAAAAGCAAAAAAAATCTATCTCGCAGCCGATCCCGACAGAGAAGGGGAAGCGATTGCGTGGCACTTAGCCAATTCACTAGATTTAGATGTTAATTCTGATTGCCGGGTTGTATTTAATGAGATTACGAAGGATGCTATTAAAGAATCATTTAAGCACCCGAGACCGGTCAATAAAGACCTTGTCGATGCGCAACAAGCACGACGTATACTGGACCGCCTGGTAGGCTATAATATCAGTCCGATTCTTTGGAAGAAAGTAAAAAAAGGATTAAGTGCGGGACGGGTACAGTCCGTAGCTGTTCGTCTTATTATTGAAAGAGAAAAAGAAATTCAAAAATTCATTCCGGAAGAATATTGGACAATCGGAGCAGGATTCTTGAAGGGCAATAATGGTTTTGATGGATCATTTTTCAGTGCAGACGGCAAGAAAACTGATTTGCATTCATCCGAGGAAGTCGAACAAGTTGTTAAACGTATAACAGGCAACGAATTTACCGTCAGCAATGTAACGAAAAAAGAAAGAAAAAGAAATGCGGCCTTGCCGTTCATTACGTCATCACTGCAACAGGAAGCGGCTCGCAAATTGAATTTCCGCGCAAAGAAAACGATGATGCTGGCACAGCAACTGTATGAGGGAATTGATTTAGGCAAAGAAGGAACAGTCGGTTTAATTACTTATATGAGAACCGATTCGACAAGAATATCGGACATTGCTTCTGCTGAATGTGCTCAGTATATTGAAGAGCATTACGGCAATGAATACTTGCTTAAGGAGAAACGAAAAGAGAAGAAGCAAGGGAAGACGCAAGATGCGCATGAAGCGATTCGTCCTACAAGCACATTCAAAGATCCTGCATCTGTGAAAGAGTTTTTATCGCGCGATCAGCATCGCTTGTACAAGTTGATTTGGGAGCGTTTCGTTGCCAGCCAAATGGCTCCGGCAATTTTGGATACGATGAGTGTCGATTTATTGAATAACGGCATTGTTTTCAGAGCTAACGGATCGAAAGTGAAATTCCCTGGATTTATGAAAGTGTATGTTGAGGGAACAGATGATAATGTTGAAGAAAAAGATAATATTCTTCCTGATTTAGTTGAAGGGGATGTCGTTTTTTCAAAGGATATCGAGCCGAAGCAGCATTTCACGCAGCCGCCTCCGCGATATACGGAAGCAAGGCTTGTTAAGACGCTTGAAGAGCTCGGAATAGGAAGACCATCTACATATGCACCGACGTTGGATACGATTCAAAAACGCGGCTATGTAACGCTTGATAACAAGCGATTCGTTCCGACAGAGCTTGGAGAAATCGTTGATGAATCCATGTATGAATTCTTCCCTGACGTTGTAAATGTGGAATTTACGGCTAAGATGGAAGAGGAATTCGATAATATTGAAGCCGGCACAGTCAAATGGCGCAGTGTTATCAAAGATTTTTATAAAGATTTTGAAGTGGATTTGAAAAAAGCTGAAGCGGAAATGGAAAAAATCGAAATAAAGGACGAGCCGGCAGGAGAGGATTGCGAGCTGTGCGGAAGTCCGATGGTTTACAAAATGGGCCGATATGGCAAATTTATGGCTTGCAGTAATTTCCCGGATTGCCGAAATACGAAGGCGATTGTGAAAGGAACTGGCGTACCATGTCCGAAATGTCATAAAGGCGAAATTATCGAGAGAAAGAGCAAGAAGAAGCGTATTTTTTATGGTTGTAACTTATATCCGGAATGTGACTTTATTTCATGGGATAAGCCAATTGCCAGAACATGTCCGAAATGTGAAGGACTTCTTGTTGAGAAGAAGCTTAAGAAGGGCATTCAAGTACAATGTGTACAATGTGATTATAAAGAAAGCCAGCAAAAGTAGGTGGGAAATCACCTACTTTTGTTTTGTGAAAAATGGAAAACGTAAGCAAATATAATTAACAGTATTATTTAAATGAAAGAAATTGTTAAATTGGAAATAAAAATTAAAAATGTTTGTGAAATGTATATGGACAAAACCTGAATATTAACGTTATAATGGCTCTTTGTTAAGGTATGTTACTTAACACAAATAACTATTGAGATGATGATGCTATAACTAACGTATTATTTCTTCATTCGGAGGTAAAACAATGACGAACTTAACAGTAAATGTAATTGGAGCTGGTCTTGCTGGCAGTGAAGCGGCATGGCAGTTAGCAAATAGAGGGATTAAAGTTAATCTGTACGAAATGAGACCTGTCAAAATGACACCTGCTCATCATACAAGCCAATTCGCTGAATTAGTGTGCAGCAATTCATTGCGCGCGAATACATTGACGAATGCTGTTGGTGTGTTAAAGGAAGAAATGAGACAACTGGACTCGCTTATTATGAAGGCTGCAGATGAATGCTCGGTACCAGCTGGTGGCGCTTTAGCAGTAGACCGTCATGAATTTGCCGGAAAGATTACTGAAACATTAAAGAACCATGAAAATGTGACAATTGTGAACGAAGAAGTCACATCTATTCCGGAAGGCATCACAATAATTGCATCTGGTCCGCTGACAAGTCCGGAGCTTTCGAAAAAAGTGCAAGAGCTTACTGGTGAGGATCATTTGTATTTCTATGATGCTGCTGCTCCGATTATCGAAAAGGATAGTATCGATTTCGATAAAGTATATGTGAAGTCAAGATATGATAAGGGAGAAGCTGCCTATATCAATTGTCCGATGAATGAAGAAGAGTTTAATGCTTTTTATGAGGCATTAATTTCAGCGGAAACAGTTCCTTTAAAAGAATTTGAAAAGGAAATCTTCTTTGAAGGCTGCATGCCGATTGAAGTAATGGCATCAAGAGGCAAGAAAACAATGCTGTTCGGCCCGTTAAAGCCGGTAGGATTGGAAGACCCTAAAACAGGTAAACGCCCATATGCGGTTATTCAATTGCGTCAGGATGATGCGGCTGGAACGCTTTACAATCTTGTAGGTTTCCAAACTCATTTGAAATGGGGCGCACAAAAAGAAGTATTGCGACTGATTCCAGGACTTGAAAACGCCGAAATAATACGATACGGCGTTATGCATCGAAACACATTTATCAATTCTCCAAAAGTATTAAAAGCAACTTATCAGCTGAAAGAGCAGCCGTCGTTATTCTTTGCCGGTCAAATGACAGGCGTTGAAGGATATGTTGAGAGTGCTGCATCGGGATTGATTGCAGGTATTAATGCTGCGCGTCTTGCTGGCGGTGAGGAGCCAATCGAGTTTCCTGCTGAAACAGCGATTGGAAGCATGGCAAAGTATATCACCACTACCAATGCAAAAAACTTCCAGCCGATGAATGCAAACTTCGGATTATTCCCGGAATTGCCGGAAAAAATCAGAGGCAAAAAAGAGCGCAACGAACAGCATGCTAAAAGAGCATTAGATACAATTCAGAACTTTGTGAAAAATATATAATATACATTGCAAGGGTCGCTGAATTATGTTAACATTTAGTGACCCTTGTGAGGTGTAAAATAATGAATAACAAAAGTGAATGTTTGCGTGCTTTCCTGCAATATTTACAGCTAGAGAAAAATTATTCGGATTATACGATTGAATACTACCAAAAAGATATAGATGAATTTTTTATGTTCATGATTGAGCAAAGGATAGAAGACATACATACTGTAACGTATTTTGATGCACGGCTCTACTTAACGAAGTTATACAACAAGAATTTGGCCAAGAAATCAATCGCACGCAAAACATCGAGTTTGCGAAGCTTTTATAAATGGATGATGAGAGAGCAAATGGTATCTGAAAACCCTTTTGCACTCGTATCAATGCCAAAAAAAGACCAGAAACTGCCGCAGTTCCTTTATGAAGAAGAAGTGGCGGTGTTGTTTAAATCCGTTAATACCGAGAATGCTCTTGGAAAAAGAGATCTCGCGTTGTTGGAATTGTTATATGCTACCGGTATACGGGTAAGTGAATGTAGTGGTTTGCAAATGAAAGATGTTGATTTTTCATTGGAAACTATTTTAGTTCACGGCAAAGGAAAAAAAGATCGATATGTGCCATTTGGGAAATATGCGAAAGCTGCTTTGCATACTTATATTAGTAATGCAAGAAGTGAATTAATAAAGAACCAAAAGCACGATTATGTATTTGTGAATTATCGTGGGGAACCTCTAACCGATAGAGGGATAAGATATATATTAGGCAATCTGATTAATGATGCTTGCAGGGACGGTCATTTGCACCCTCATATGCTTCGCCACAGCTTTGCGACGCATTTGTTGAACAACGGTGCGGATTTACGTTCCGTTCAAGAATTATTAGGACATTCTAACATATCATCGACGCAAATATACACACATGTTACGAAGGAGCAACTTCGTAAAGTTTATCAATCTTCACATCCACGGGCTTAAAAGCTCTATACGAAAGGAAGAAGCATTATGGGAAACTTTCATGCAACAACGATTTTTGCCGTAAGACACAACGGGAAATGTGCCATGTCAGGTGATGGGCAAGTAACATTTGGTAATTCAATTGTAATGAAGCATAAGGCAAAAAAAGTTAGAAGATTATTTCATGGAAATGTAATTGCTGGCTTTGCGGGATCTGTAGCTGATGCTTTTACTTTATTTGATATGTTTGAGGGCAAACTGGAAGAATACAACGGAAATCTGCAACGTGCATCTGTTGAATTGGCGAAAAAGTGGAGAAGTGATAAAGTATTAAGACAGCTTGAAGCGATGCTGATTGTAATGGATAGAGACAATATTTTGCTTATATCTGGAACAGGTGAGGTAATCGAGCCTGATGATGATATTTTGGCAATTGGCTCCGGAGGAAGTTACGCGTTAAGTGCGGGAAGAGCGCTTAAAAGATATGCAGGCGATACGCTGTCGGCTCGTGAGATTGCAGAAGCTGCACTAACAATTGCCGGCGAAATATGCGTATACACAAACTCTAATATTATAATTGAAGAATTATAAAGGAGATATGAGAAAATGAAATCAAAACATGTCCAATTGACTCCGAGACAAATTGTTGAAAAGCTTGATCAGTATATTGTCGGCCAGAAAGAGGCAAAAAGAGCGGTTGCGATTGCATTGCGCAATCGTTATAGAAGAAGTTTGCTTAAAGATGACTTAAGAGATGAAGTTGTTCCGAAAAATATCTTAATGATTGGCCCAACGGGTGTCGGGAAAACTGAAATTGCTCGTCGTATTGCTAAACTAGTCAATGCCCCATTTGTGAAAGTGGAAGCAACGAAATTTACAGAGGTTGGATATGTCGGTCGTGACGTTGAATCTATGGTAAGAGATTTAACGGAAACGGCTTTTAGGCTTGTAAAAGAAGAAAAAATCCAAAGTGTGAAGGAAGTTGCGGAAGCGAATGCGAATAAACGTCTCGTCGATCTTCTCGTTCCATCCGTCAAAAAATCAGCACAGATGAAAAATCCGTTCGAAATGTTCTTCGGAGGTAATACTGTTGAAGAAGATGATGCGAAAACGACAGCAGAAGAAGAAACAATCGCAAATAAAAAATCAGTCATCCGAAAAAAGCTTGCGGCAGGCGAATTGGAAAATGAGCTTGTAACGGTTGAAATTGAGGAACAGCCTCCATCTATGTTTGATATGCTTCAAGGCTCAGGCATGGAGCAAATGGGGTTGAATATGCAGGATGCATTAAGCAATTTAATGCCTAAAAAGAAAAAGAAACGCAAAATGAAAGTTTCTGAAGCACGCAAAGTATTGACGAATGATGAAGCTGCCAAATTGATTGATATGGATGAAGTTGCTCAGGAAGCGGTTGTCAGTACGGAACAAATGGGCATTATTTTCATTGATGAAATCGATAAAATTGCCAGCAAGTCGTCCGGCAATTCTTCTGCGGATGTTTCCAGAGAAGGAGTACAACGTGATATTCTTCCGGTAGTTGAAGGGTCGACAGTTGTAACAAAATATGGAGCGGTCAAGACTGATCACATCTTATTTATTGCAGCAGGCGCATTCCATATTTCCAAACCGTCTGATTTAATACCGGAGCTGCAAGGGCGTTTCCCAATCCGTGTAGAACTTCAAAAATTGTCCGTTGAAGATTTTCAACGTATATTGCATGAACCGGATCATGCTTTAACGAAACAATATATTGCTTTATTAGAAACTGAAGGTATACAAATAGAATTTTCAGACGATGCTATACGTAAGATAGCTGAGGTTGCTTATGAAGTGAACCAAAATACTGATAATATCGGCGCTCGCCGACTGCACACAATTTTGGAAAAACTTTTAGAGGATCTATCGTTTGAAGCACCGGATATTACGATGGAGAAAATTATTATTACGCCTCAATATGTTGAAGAGAAATTGGGAAGCATTTCGAAAAATAAAGATTTAAGTCATTATATTCTTTGAATTCAATGACAAATATTTTCTAATACTATGATTAAACGTAAAGAAGTACCGTTATTTTCAAGTGAAACAAACTGATAAACAACTTGACATAAACCAATAATGGTAGCATCTATTTAGGAGGAACTATATCAATGAATTTACTCGAAAAAACAAGAAAAATTAATGCTATGCTCCAAAATGCAGCTGGTAAGCCAGTAAACTTCAAGGAAATGGCTGAAACATTAAGCGATGTAATTGATTCTAACGTTTATGTTGTAAGCAGAAGAGGAAAATTACTAGGACTTGGCATTAACCAACAGATTGAAAATGAGCGCATGAAGAAAATGTTCGAGGATCGTCAGTTCCCTGAAAACTACACAAACTCTTTATTCAATTTACAGGAAACATCTTCAAACCTTGGCATCGACAGTGAGTATACAGCATTCCCTGTTGAAAACAAGGAGTTATTCATCAATGGATTAACAACAATCGTACCAATCATCGGCGGCGGAGAACGTTTAGGAACATTAATTTTAGCTCGTTTAGAGGAGCAATTCCGTGATGAGCATTTAATTTTAGCTGAATACGGTGCTACTGTAGTAGGTATGGAAATCCTTCGTGAAAAAGCGGAAGAAATTGAAGGTGAAGCTAGAAGCAAAGCAGTTGTACAAATGGCGATCAGCTCTTTATCATACAGTGAACTTGAAGCGATTGAGCATATTTTCGAAGAATTGAACGGTCATGAAGGTTTACTTGTTGCTTCTAAAATTGCAGACCGTGTAGGCATTACACGTTCAGTAATCGTAAATGCATTACGTAAATTAGAAAGCGCAGGCGTAATCGAATCCCGTTCACTAGGTATGAAAGGGACATATATTAAAGTTATGAACGACAAATTCCTAGTTGAATTAGAAAAATTAAAAAACCAATAAGAGTAAAAAACGGCATCTAATGATGTCGTTTTTTTATTGCCTTCTTTTGAAAATACAATATGACAAATTTGTAATAATTTATTGAAAAAAATTTAGGGAAATGTAACGAAAATAGATACTAATTACCTATTGAATTATGTTTTTTTTATTTAAATAAATATGAAGTGTTAAATAGAAATCCCATTATATCAATAAAACTATAAGTAAAATGACATTTGAAGAAAAATAATCATTAATTGGTGTAAAAATGAAAAATAGGAAAAAAGTATGCGTTATTTTTAAAAGTTTTGTTTTATTATGAATATGTTCGTAGATTTTTTGTCGAAAAAATTACAAAAAGATGAAAAATGTGACATATTTAGTCGTTTTATCGATAGACAATGTAAAAATACTCCTATAAAATAAGGAATATCATGGTTCAATAGTCTTTCTATGGAAGTGATGATAAAAGCAACCAAAGTAACATATGGAAATTGAGGTGGGGAAAATGTCGCTTTTTTCAGGGACCATTACATCTTTAGAATACGCGTTAAATTATGCATCACAGAAACAAAAAGTTATTTCAGATAATATAGCCAATGCCGACACACCTAATTATAAAGCTAAGTCAGTCAGCTTCAGCAAAATGCTTAAATTAGAAATGAATGATTCCTTTTCTGCGAACAAAACAGATAGCCGGCACATTGATTTTAGCAAATCAGAAAATAGCAATGGTGTATATGTGAATAAAAATGTTTCTTATAACCATAATGGAAACAGCGTGGACATCGATCAGGAGATGAGTTCACTTGCAATGAATCAAATTTATTACAATGCAGTTACAGACAGAATAAATGGGAAATTCCAATCACTGCAAAATGTTATTAGGGGAGGCAAATAATGATGACAATATTCCATAGTATGAATAATACAGCTTCAGCTCTTACTGCTCAGCGCTTGAGAATGGACGTTATATCCTCGAATATGGCCAATGTTGATACAACTCGGGGAACATACGAAAATGGCGAATGGGTTCCATATAAACGGAAGTCTGTTGTGCTGCAATCAAAAGAAAATGGATTCACCAGTTTTTTGAACACGGCAATGGGAAAAGGTACTGCCGTTGGAAATGGCGTGAAAGTAACTGAAATTGCGGAAGATGAAGAAACACCATTTGAACTGGTTTATGATCCGGCACATGCAGATGCCAATGAAGAAGGCTATGTGGCGATGCCAAACGTGGATCCATTGCGAGAGATGGTTGATTTAATGAGTGCCACACGTTCTTATGAAGCAAATGTTACGGTATTTAATGCTTCAAAAAGTATGATGATGAAGGCGCTTGAAATTGGGAAATAGATAGGGGAATGAACATGTGGGTATCCGGAATCGCTCCTAGCAATGATGCTTCAACAATCAATGCTGCAGGAACGAAGCAGACCGCAACAACTGCGGAAGTAGATAAAAATTTTTCGAGCTTTTTGAAAGACTCGATTGAGCAAGTAAATGCAGCACAAATACAATCTGATGCTGTAACAGATAAATTGGTACGCGGCGAAAATGTTGATTTGCATACAGTGATGATTACTTCGCAAAAAGCGAGCATTATGATGCAAACAACATTGGAAATACGAAACAAGGCTGTAGAAGCATATCAAGAAATTATGAGAATGCAAGTTTAATAGGCATCATATCCTTTTACATTAACTTTAAGCATACATAACAGAGAGAGAAAACAAGATGCATGGGGGATTATGATGAAAGAAAAATTAACGCTCGCCAAAGATAAAGTAGCGGGATATTGGAGCAGCAGGCAGAAAAAACAAAAGATTTTGCTAATTAGCGCGGTTAGTATTGCCATTGTCATGATCGTTATTGCGTCAATCTTTGCATCGAGACCTACTTTAGAGCCTCTCTATTCAAATTTGACTCCTTCAGAAACAGGAACAATCGTTGAAAATTTAAATAGCAGAGGAATCACATCCGAAATAACGGATGGAGGGACAGGAATTCTTGTTCCGAAAGAAATGGTTGATACTTTGAAGGTTGAGCTGGCGGCAGAAGGTATTCCATCATCTGGGAGCATTGATTATACATTTTTTAGCCAAAATGCCAGTATTGGAATGACTGATAATGAATTTAATGTTATTAAACTGGAAGCCATGCAGTCAGAGCTTGCTAATTTAATTAAAGGCATAGAAGGTGTTAATGATGCAAGAGTGATGATTACACTGCCGGAAACAGGGATTTTTGTGGCGGATACTGTGGAACAGGCTTCTGCATCCATTGTTCTAGATACAGCGGCAGGATATAAATTTGAAAATCAACAAATTCAATCACTGTATCATTTAGTTTCCAAAAGTGTGCCGAATTTGCCGGTTGAAAACATTGTGATCATGAATCAGTTATTTGAATACTTTGATTACAAAGATGAAAAGAACAGTAATGGCACAGTCATTGCCAATCAATTAGATGTGAAAAGAGAAATTGAAAGAGATATTCAGCGCCAAGTTCAAAATATGCTTGGGACAATTATTGGAAGAGATAAAGTTGTCGTATCTGTTACTTCAGATATCGATTTCTCACAGGAAAAAAGCGAACATAATTTAGTTAAGCCGGTTGATGAAGATAATATGGAAGGCATTACAATCAGTGCTCAGCGTTTGACAGAAACATTCAGCGGTGAGAATGCGGCAGGAGGGGTTCCACAAGCTGAAGATAATGGTGATACGTTAGATACATATTTAGAGGGCAGTACCGGAGACGGCGATTATGAAAAAGTCGAAGAGACAATCAACAATGAAGTTAATCGAATCCGAAAAGAAATTGAAGAAAGCCCATACCGTATCAGAGATTTAGGCATTCAAGTAATGGTTGAGCCTCCGACAGCGGATGACCCAAGCTCATTGTCTCAACAAAGCATAGATGATATTACGCAAATACTTGGCTCGATTATCCGTACAAGCATTGATAAAAATTCATTAGCAGGTCCTTTAACAGAAGAAGAGTTAGAAGAACGAATTTCTGTTTCTGTTCATGAATTTAACGGAAAAACGGAAAGTGTGCCGCAAGAGACGCCGTATATTCCGTGGTGGATTTATGCAATCGGAGCGATTCTATTATTGGCGTTGATTATCGTATTAATACTTTACATTCGCAATCGTAAAAAGCAACAAAGAGAAGAAGAACTTCATATTATTGAAGAAACGCAAATGGAAGAAGAAATTGTTGTTCCGGATGTCAGCACAGAAATCGAAAATGAAGCGACGGTTAAACGTAAGCAGTTAGAGAAATTGGCAAAAGAACGACCGGATGAGTTTGCTAAATTATTGCGAACTTGGTTATCAAAGGATTAGGAGGAAATGAATTTGAAGAAAGAGAAAAAAGGTGAACTGACCGGCAAACAAAAAGCAGCGATACTTCTCATTTCCTTAGGTCCTGATGTATCAGCTTCAGTTTATAAGCATTTGTCGGAAGAGGAAATTGAAAGGTTAACGCTTGAAATTTCAAGTGTAAGAAATGTCGACTCTGCGGAAAAAGAAAATATTTTAGATGAATTTCATCATATTGCCTTGGCACAGGATTATATAACGCAGGGCGGGATTGGCTATGCGAAGGAAATACTTGAAAAGGCGCTGGGAGCAGAACAAGCCGCAGCTATCATCAATCGTCTAACTTCATCTTTGCAAGTGAGACCGTTCGATTTTGCCAGAAAAGCAGATCCTGCTCAAATATTGAACTTTATACAAAATGAACATCCGCAAACAATTGCACTTATTTTATCTTATTTAAACCCGGCACAAGCAGGGCAAATTCTTTCCGAGCTTCCTCAAGAAGTTCAGGCAGATATCGCAAGAAGAATTGCGATTATGGACAGCACATCGCCTGAAATTATTAATGAAGTCGAACAAATACTGGAAAGAAAGCTTTCAGCAACAGTAACGCAAGATTATACGCTGACAGGCGGCATCGAATCGGTTGTTGATGTATTGAACGGAGTTGACAGGGCGACAGAAAAGACGATTTTGGATGCTTTAGAAATTCAAGATCCGGAGCTTGCCGAGGAAATCAAGAAAAGAATGTTCGTATTCGAAGATATCGTTACATTGGATGGACGTGCGATTCAGCGTGTCATTAGAGATTCTGAAAATGAGGATCTGAAGCTTGCTCTTAAAGTTGCCAGTGAAGAAGTTAAAGGCATTGTATTTAAAAATATGTCGAAGCGTATGGTTGAAATATTCACTGAAGAAATGGAATATATGGGACCTGTCCGTCTGCGTGACGTTGAAGAAGCGCAAACACGTATTGTTACTGTAATTCGCCGATTGGAAGAGGCTGGAGAGATTATTGTAGCTCGCGGCGGAGGAGATGATATTATTGTCTAGGATTATTAAATCCGCATGGGCTATGTCAGATTTGAATGAGCAGAAAAAAATAGAAATAAAGACTGTTAAACTCAATCATGAATTTGAAATCAAGGAAGAGATGATTCAGCCGAGCATCGATCAGGAAGAGATTGATCTCATTTACCTTAAAGCGAGGGACGAGGCAGAGGAGATTATCCGGAAAGCGGTGCAAGAAGCTGAGAGTATCAGAAAGCAAGCGGAAGATGAAAATAACCATTGGTTCCAGACAGAGAGAGTCCGTCTGGAAGAGGATGCAAGACAGCTTGGCTACAGTGAAGGCCATCAAGTAGGCATTCAGCAAGGTTATGAGGAAATGCAAGTGCAGATTAAGCAGGCACAGGAAGTTGTCGAGTCATCGAAAAGTGATTATCACAGTTACTTGGATTCATCTGAAAAAAAAATTTTGGAGCTGTCTCTCGAAATAGCTCGTAAAATTTTGAATGATGAAGTGGAAGAAAAGCAAGAAAGTTTCGGCCTATTAGTAAGAAAAGCAATCAAAGAAGTGAAAGAATACAATAATATCCGTCTGCACATCCATTATTCCAAATATGAATTGATTTTATCGCAAAAGCAAGAATTGGCGGCTATTCTTCCGCCAAAAACAGATTTTCATATTTATCCGGATGATGAGGTAGAAGAAACGAGTTGCATTATAGAATCTTCAAACGGAAGAATAGATGCCGGTATTGATAGTCAGCTTCAAGAAATTAAGCGCAAATTGCAAGAGCTGTTGGAAGGGGAATAAGGCAGTGAAAGTAGAGCAATTATTGCCTTTTGTGCAAGAAATCGATACATATAAGCGCTACGGCAAAGTAAAACGGGTTGTAGGGCTGATGATTGAGTCACAAGGACCGGCAAGCTCAATCGGCGACCTTTGTTATATTCATGTCGGATCAAAATCAGCTAAGCGGCTAATAAGAGCTGAAGTAGTCGGTTTTAAAGAAGAAAATGTTCTTTTAATGCCGTATACAGTTTTAAATGATATAGCACCGGGCTGTATTGTAGAAGCAACGATGAAACCTTTGGAAATTAAAGTTGGAGCAGATTTAATTGGCAGTGTTGTCGACCCTCTTGGCATGCCTTTAGACGGATCGGCTTTGCCGAAAGGATTGTCTACAATCGGTACCGATCAAAATCCTCCTAACCCGATGAACCGTCCTCCTGTTAATGAGCCGATTGAGGTTGGGGTTCGGTTGATCGACAGCTTACTGACTGTCGGCAAAGGACAGAGGGTCGGTATTTTTGCCGGAAGCGGTGTAGGGAAAAGTACATTGCTTGGAATGGTTGCCAGAAATACAACCGCTGATTTGAATGTTATTGGATTAATCGGAGAACGTGGCCGAGAAGTGCGTGAATTTATCGAGAAGGATTTAGGACCGGAAGGTTTGAAGCGTTCGATTATCGTTGTTGCTACCTCTGATCAGCCGGCGCTGATGAGGATTAAGGGAGCTTATACGGCAACAGCAATAGCGGAATATTTTCGCGATAAAGGTTTAAATGTGATGCTGATGATGGACTCGGTTACCCGTGTCGCGATGGCGCAAAGGGAAATCGGCTTAGCGGTTGGCGAGCCGCCGACTACGAAAGGATACACACCATCTGTATTTGCAATATTGCCGAAATTGCTGGAAAGAACGGGAACGAATCAGCTCGGTTCGATTACTGCTTTTTATACGGTGCTAGTAGATGGTGATGACATGAATGAACCGATTGCTGATACGGTTCGCGGGATATTGGATGGTCACTTTGTACTCGATCGTCAGCTTGCCAATAAAGGTCAATATCCGGCCGTTAATGTATTGAAAAGCATTTCGCGAATTATGAGCAATATTATTACGCCGGAGCATAAGGAAAGTGCGATTAAGCTCAGAGAAATGTTGGCGAAATACATCGAGAATGAAGACTTGATTAACATTGGCGCATATAAGCGAGGAACTTCGAAGGAAATCGATGAAGCGATTCGTAAATATCCGCAAATCATTTCTTTTTTAAAACAAAGAACAGATGAAGCAGTCACCAGTGAAACAGGCATTCAAGCACTTATTAATCTAATAGGAAGTGTGGAATAGATGGGGTCCTTTCGTTATAAATTTGAGAAGATTCTTGCAGTTCGGGAAAAAGAAAAAGCAGATGCGCAAGCAAAGTACAGCGAATCAGTAAACAAGTTTGAGGAAGTTGCCAATAAACTGTACAAGCTTTTGAAAAAGAAAGAGGATTTGCTCGAATATCAGCAGGAGAAAATGAAGCTGGGCTTATCCGTTATGGAACTGCGTCAGCATCAGGTGTTTATGGATAATGTAGAAAAAACGATTGTGCATTATCAGCAGCAGGTCATAGTCGCCAGACAGCGAATGGAAGCGTATCAGGCAGTGCTTATTGAGCGCAATATAGAAGTGAAAAAGTATGTAAAAATAAAAGAAAAACAGTTTGAAAGATTTATCGAAGCGAGCAAAGCGGAAGAGTCGATTCAAATGGACGATCTATCAATTCAAACATTTATAAGCAAAGAAAATTAGGTGATTGTATGGGAAAAAAAATACGCGATGCAGAAAACCTGAATGAAGAAAAGCCATACAACAAATTTCAATGGGTATTGCTTGCCATTATTCCGCTATTTTTTGTGATTTTAATCACTCTTATTTTGATGACTGTAGCTGGTGTAAACGTCTTCCAATATGGCAAAGATATCGCAAGCAAAATTCCGGGTATTGAGTCGATGGTGCAGGAGGAAGAACAGGCTGAAAAATCCGCTGTTCAATATGGGGAGAAAATTGTTGAGCTGGAAGCGGAAATAGCGGATGCCAATGCTAAAATGGCAAAATTGGAAACCTCGATTGTAAGCAAAGATGAGGAAATAGAAGACTTAAATATCGAGAAGCAAAGATTACAGCTGGAAATTGAAAAATTGAAGCTGCAACAGAATGAGAACAGACGCGCATTTAAAGATATCATCCGCACATATGAATCAATGTCACCGAAAAAAGCAGCGCAAATTATTACAGCTTTAGAGGAAGAAGAAGCAATCAAAGTGCTTTCGAACATTAAGGCGGATACATTATCAGCAATTTTGGAAAAAATGGAGCCGGGTGATGCTGCAAAACTGATGCAAAAACTAAGTGAAAACAGTACAAGTGAAAATGACTAAAAATGGAAGGGGGTGAATGAATGAATGTATCGAGTATACAAGCCTTGCAGCCAACTAAAATATTGGATGAGCAAACTTCCGGAGCGAAAGCAAATAATGGTCTTTTTGGAGCAGTACTTTCACAATCGATGGAGACTACTGGTGTAAAAGAAGCTAGTTCTAATAATAGTACGTCAGAATTAATATTATCTGCTGCCACTGTAAATACCGATAGTGAACTATCGGGTAATGAAGCAACTATAGACAACTCATTGCATTCATTGCTGGATTTTTTGCAACTAGAAGATATAGCACAATTGGATAACCGTAAACAACTGATGGAAGAGTTGCTATTTGCAACGCAGGATCAGCAGTTGTCCGTCATATTTGAGCATGTTGGTAACTTATTTAGCTCCGAATCGCTTGAAGAATTGCAAAGGTTGCTTTCTGAACAGACAAATGGAACAGGTGCAAATCTAGATTTATTGCAGCAGCTAAGTATGATTGTCAATCTGGTAATCAATGAAGGGAATATAACTCATCAACGAATTTTATCTGTTGATGAGGGAATTAAATTGGCGAAAATATACACATTGTTCCAAAATGTTCTCGATTTATCAGCAGACGAAGTGATGAAGTTTGATGAACTAAAACAAAAATTGGAGCAATTAACTGTAAAACTCGAAAGTATTTTAGTTCCAAAAGAGAAAAGCGCATTAGAGTTGATGATGAATAAAAATAATGCTGCCGTTTTTAACGGTCAATTATTCAATTCAGATTATACGAAAATGCAAACTTCTGTACAATCAACAATCAGCAATACTAGTGATTCTACTGCTGCAATCAGCACGATTTCAACAAATTCAGAAGCTGGCACTGGCTCTCATAATCCTTTTATGAACATGTCAAAGCTTGAGCAATTTGTATTGAATACTCAGTTGAGCGATAAAGGAACGGTGAATAGTGAGCAACTGCTCAAGTCATTTGAAAATATTATCAGAAAAGCGCAATTTACGAATCAGAACGGTATGCAGAAATTACTCATTAAACTGAATCCTGAGCATCTTGGTTCATTGCGTATAGAAATTATTCAGCAAAATGGAACAATGATTGCCAAAATCATTGCTTCCACTCAACAGGCAAAGGAATTGCTTGATCATCAGCTTCAAGGCTTAAAGCAGGCATTTGTGAATCAAAATATCCCGGTTGAAAAACTGGAATTATCACAGCAATTCAGTAATCTATCACAAGAACGCAATTTGACTCGAGAGCAAGGACAACAGCAGAGCGGAGGACAATCTGGTTCTGATAAGTCTCAAGAAGACGAGCAAGTACTAGAACAATTCCAATCGCAATTTGAAGAAGCGTTATTAGAAGAGAAAGGTGCAGGTGATACAGATGACTTCGATTGATGCGTCTCTTTATTTATCAGCATATAAACAGCAGCAAACACAAAGCACGAACAGCAATGATTACTTAGGAAAAGATGCTTTTTTGAAAATATTAATGACGCAGCTGCAAAATCAGGATCCGATGAATCCAATGGAGGATAAAGAATTTATCGCGCAAATGGCCCAATTTTCTTCATTAGAGCAAATGACAAACATGGCTACTTCTTTTGAGAAATTGGCAAGTTCACAAGAGCAAAGTCAAATGATTGCCTACAGTGATTTTGCAGGCAAAACAGTGAAATGGCATAAGCTTGTTGAAGGAGCAGATGGGAAACTGACAGAAACACTGACCGGTACGGGTTTCATCGAAAAGGTGAAATATAATAATGGCTCAGTTGTATTTGTACTAGATGACGGAACGATATTGGAAGCTGAAAATATTTCTGAAGTGTTAAGTTCAAATTCAGATAAATCGGCAACATCGACTGAAAGTAATGCGCCAAGCTATGATCAAAATCTCGTTCAAGCTAGCTCACTTATAGGCAAGATCGTTACATGGACGCAAAATGACCAAGAATTAGCGGCACTTGTAAATGCGGTATCAATCAAGAACGGCAAAATTGAATTTGAAGTAAATGATGAAAACAAAACGAGATTAACAGCGGATCAACTGCTTAAAGTATCTCAATAAGGAGTGAGACGAAGATGAAAACAAACTTTCATCATTATGCGAATACTCCACTCATTACGAATATAAACGGAACAATCATTATGTAAAGGCTTGACCTTTTTAGGGGGCCTTGATGCGCCAATTGATTGCCGCGCATCGGATTAGAAAGGGGAAAAACATGCTACGTTCAATGTATTCAGGAATCAGCGGTTTGAAAAACTTCCAAACAAAGCTTGATGTTATCGGGAATAATATTTCGAATGTTAATACATTCGGATTTAAGAAGAGTCGTGTGACATTTAAGGATATGATTAGTCAAAGTGTGGCTGGAGCTAGTGCCTCTACAGATACAAAGGGTGGAACAAACCCGATGCAAGTGGGTCTTGGATCATCAATTTCAGCGATAGATACAATACATACACAAGGTAATTTACAATCTACTGGCAGATTGCTGGACTTAGCTATCTCAGGAGATGGCTATTTCGTTGTGGCGAATGGAAGTCCGGAAAATTTGGACTTGGACGAAGGAGCTCAAAAAGCAATCGGAATGGAGATGAATTATACTAGAGCAGGCAATTTTTATCTTGATTCAGAAGGATACTTAGTGAATGCAGATGGATTATATGTGGTTGGTATTAATGCTAGTAGTCTATCTGGAGACGAGGAAATTTTTGATGAAGATGGAGCCTTTTTAGAAGAGTATCCACATACTATTAAAATTCCAACAACAGCAAAAGATATGTCAATCGGCGCAGATGGAACTGTAACATATATCGCTGGAGAATATGCGGATGAAGACGGAATACCAATACCTTTTGAAGATGGATCTGATGATTCTGCTGTTAAACCTGGTGATTTAGTAGTTGCAGGTCGTTTAATCTTAGCAAAATTCTCTAACACAGGCGGTTTACAAAAATCAGGCAATAATTTATTCCAACCAACAACAAACTCTGGTGACCCGGTTTATGCATTTTCCGGTCAGTCAGGAACAGGTGCGGTAGCTTCAAGTACTCTAGAGATGTCCAACGTAGACTTATCTGAGGAATTCACGGAAATGATTGTCGCTCAACGTGCTTTCCAAGCGAATACGCGTATTATTACAACATCGGATGAGATTTTGCAAGAGCTCGTAAACTTGAAGCGATAATGTAATGTTGGGAGGGACTTGAGCCGGGGGGTTAAAGGATTCCGGCTCGCTATTGCATGATTAAAGTGACGAAATTGAATGGGAAAAGCTATCATTTGAATGCCATCTTTATGGAGATGGTGGAAAGTAATCCTGATACGACAATCACGATGACAAACGGCAGCAAATATGTCGTTCGGGAATCGGAGCAGGAAATACTGCAAGCGATACATAATTATTATCAATCTATTAAAATCCTGGGCTATTTCGAGAAAGAGGATGGTGACGATGAAAAATAAGGCATTGACGATTATGCTATTAATACTCGTCTCGATTACATTAGTCGGAGTAATTGCACTTGTTTTAATTTTAAATAAGAATGACAGCAGTGCTTCAGCAGATGCCCCGAGTGCTGATCAAATCGTGGAGGCGTCAGTTGTTGTTCCGGAGGTTACGACCAATTTGGCGGACGGTGATTTCGTGAAGATGGCTTTTACGATTCAAACGAGCGATAAAAAGGCGAAAGAAGAGCTTGAAAAACGTTTGTTCCAAGTCAATAACATCATTATTACAGAATTATCGGAGTTGAATGCTGAGCAGCTGCAGGGCAAGCAAGGTAAGGAACAGCTGCAAAGCATCATGAAACAAAGTATAAACGGCATCATGCAAGAAGGAACAGTAGAAAAGGTATACATTACCTCCTCAATTATCCAATAAAGTGAAACTTTGCTCGGTGGGGGCTTCCATCCCCTGCCGAGCATTAGTTGAACCAATCGGGCTTTTAGGGACAGTTGCTCTCCCGCTTAGCAGCTCTAGTTTCATTTGCCATCTTGAAGTGGGTGATTTACTGTCCTTTAATGCGGGATAAAGAGCTTGCGGCTGGCTATATTTTACTTTGCGATATACGGAGGTGAGAAAGTTGTCCAGTGAAATATTATCACAAAATGAGATTGATGCGCTGTTGTCCGCTTTATCAACGGGAGAAATGGATGCGGATGAATTGAAGAAAGAAGAATCGGTCAGAAAGGTTAAAGTATATGACTTTAAACGGGCGTTGCGTTTTTCGAAAGATCAAATTCGCAGCTTGACTCGCATTCATGAAAACTTTGCAAGACTGATTACTAACTTCTTTTCAGCGCAATTACGCACTTTTGTGCAAATTACTGTTGCATCTGTCGATCAAGTACCATATGAGGAGTTTATTCGCTCGATTCCGAAAATGACGATTTTAAACGTTTTTGAGGTACCGCCTCTTGATGGAAGAATTGTTATGGAAGTAAATCCGAATGTCGCCTATGCGATGTTGGACCGGGTATTAGGAGGCAGAGGGACAAGCTTTAATAAGGTTGATAGTTTAACAGAAATTGAAACAAAAATAATGAGTAATTTGTTTGAAAGAGGCTTTGAAAATTTGCAGGAAGCATGGGCAACTTTGGAGGATATTGACCCAATATTAACGGAATTTGAGGTAAATCCGCAATTCTTGCAGATGGTTTCACCGAATGAAACGGTTATTGTTATTTCATTAAATACACAAATTGGCGAGGCGTCAGGGATGATTAATATATGTCTCCCTCACGTTGTCCTTGAGCCGATTATTTCAAAATTATCCGTTCATCATTGGATGCAAACAGCAGCGAAGGACAGGCTTCCAGAGGAAACAATCATGATTGAAAAAAGGGTGAAGACAGCAGATGTTTCTGTTGTCGCTGAAATCGGGAAAGCAGATATTTCTATTCAGGATTTCTTACACTTGGATGTCGGAGATGTGATTGATTTGAATGTTCATTTGGAACAGTCGCTAATTGTCAATGTTGGCGGAATACCGAAATTTGCGGCTCAGCCTGGAAAGGTCGGCAAAAAAATGGCTGTCCAAATTTTAGATACCTTAAAGGGGGGAGATGACGAAGATGTTGAGTGAAGATATGTTATCTCAAGACGAAATTGATGCATTATTACGAGGAACAGATGAAGCGGATGATAGCTACACTGATGTTGCCGTGAAAGAACGGAATATTAACGATTATGTGAACGGCATGGAAAGAGATGCATTGGGGGAAATCGGAAACATTTCTTTCGGCAGTTCAGCTACAGCCCTATCGACTCTCTTAAATCAAAAAGTGGAGATTACGACACCGACTGTATCGTTAATTGAAAGAAAAAGATTACAAGAAGAGTTTCCGCATCCGTATGTGGCTATTCAAGTAAAATATACAGTCGGATTTTCAGGTGTCAATCTGCTGGTCATTAAACAAAGCGATGCTGCCATTATTGCCGATTTAATGTTGGGTGGAGATGGCTTAAATATATCTGACATATTGGGTGAAATACAGCTGAGTGCTGTACAGGAAGCGATGAACCAAATGATGGGTTCAGCGGCAACGTCGATGTCGACGATTTTTAATAAGAAGGTAGATATTTCGCCGCCTAGCATTGATTTATTGAATATTGAAACAGGTGAAGGCGAACAATCAATACCGCAGGATGATCCTTTAATTAAAATTTCATTCCGTTTAAAAATCGGCGAATTGATTGATTCAAATATTATGCAGCTGCTTCCTATACATTTTGCTAAGGAACTGGTGAATGATTTATTAAATCCTGTTGAGCAACCGGCAACGCAAATGAAAACGGAAGTGCCTGTGTCAGGCCAGATGCCGGTTCATCAGAAACCATCCGGGATAGAGAGCCTACATATACAGTCTCAAGTTCAACAGCAGCCTGTTTATCCGGAAGCTGTGCAAACGGACGCGGTATATAACTCACCGCTTCCGCCATCAAGCGGACCTCAGCATTTAGGTTCAGCTTATGGACAGCCGGGACAGCCTGTAAACGTGCAGCCAGCGCAGTTTTCGGACTTTGATGTACCGCATCTGCAGCCGAATGAAGCAAAAAATTTGAATATGCTGCTGGATATTCCGCTGCAGGTAACGGTTGAGCTTGGAAGAACGAATCGCTCAGTGAAAGAAATATTAGAGCTATCAGCGGGATCAATTATTGAATTAGATAAACTGGCGGGAGAGCCGGTTGATATTTTGGTCAACAGCCGTCTAGTGGCAAAGGGTGAAGTAGTCGTAATCGATGAGAACTTTGGTGTAAGAGTGACTGATATTTTAAGTGAGTCAGAACGATTGAATAAATTACGTTAATTAATGGAGGTAAGTTGAAATGGCACATAAAATTTTAATTGTTGATGATGCTGCATTTATGCGAATGATGATTAAGGACATTTTAATAAAAAACGGGTTTGAGGTAGTCGGCGAAGCAGCTGATGGAGCACAAGCCGTAACATTATATAAGGAATTGCAGCCGGATTTAGTTACGATGGATATTACAATGCCGGAAATGGATGGTATTACGGCTTTGAAGCAAATTAAAGCTGATTATCCATCTGCAAAAGTCATTATGTGTTCAGCAATGGGACAGCAGGCAATGGTAATTGATGCAATCCAAGCCGGAGCGCGTGATTTTATCGTGAAGCCGTTCCAGGCTGACCGTGTTATCGAAGCAATCAATAAAGTATTAAATTAATAGTGACAACAGTTGTGCCTCCGGAGCATTGTGTATACCGGAGGCAGACGCTGTGTTTGTTTCAGCAATGAGAGATTTATAACTGGTGGTTAGAGGGTGTAACATATTTTGATTTACCTGAAAAAGATAAGCCGAATCATAAGTTTGATTGCTTTATTGTTATTTCCGGCCTTTTCGATAGCAAGCGCTGAACAGTCTGATAAGATGGTTAAAGATTATTTCCAAACAGAGAAGGGGGAATCGGAAGCAGAAGAGCCGGAAGTACAAGAAGAACCGGTACATGATTCAGCCTCTGCTGCGGATTTTTCTTTCTTTGATTTGTTGCGAATGGTCGCTGCTTTTATTTTTGTAGGAGCCCTATTATATTTTTTGCTCAAATTTTTAAATAAAAAAAATCAAGCTTATCAAAAGGGACATATTGTTTCTAATTTAGGTGGGGCAAGTGTCGGCAGCAATAAATCAATTCAAATTGTAAAGATAGGAAGTAAGCTGTTCATAGTCGGTGTCGGTGAGAATGTTCAGCTGTTAAGTGAAATAACCGATCCGGAAGAAATCGAAAAATTATTGCAAGACCATAATGAGGCAATCGACAGCATGCTAAAGCCGGCGGATTTATTCACAAAAATAAAAAACAGGCGCGTAAATGATGATGAGAGCAATGTTTCCTTTATAGAGCAGTTTAAGAAACAGCTGAATGATATGTCAGCAACGAGGAAACTGCTGAAGAGTGAACTGCAAAAGACGGAGGACAAAAAGAATGAGTGAGTTTATGGAGTTTTTTAACACAAGTGATCCGTCTAATGTATCCACTTCTGTAAAAATGCTGCTTTTATTGACGGTCCTGTCATTGGCGCCGAGCATTTTGATTATGTTGACTTGTTTTACGAGGGTCATTATTGTGTTGGGGTTTGTCAGAACGGCATTGGCAACCAATCAAATGCCGCCAACGCAAGTGTTGATCGGCATTGCGTTATTCATTACGTTTTTTATTATGGCTCCTGTTTTTCAAGAGGTGAACGACCGTGCGTTGACACCGCTTTTTAATGAGGAGATTAATTTAGAAGAAGCGTATGAGGAAGCATCCATGCCTTTCAAGGAATTTATGAGTGCTCATACGAGGCAGAAGGATTTGGAGCTGTTTCTGTCTTATGCCGACATGGAGCGTCCGGAATCGATTGAAGATATTCCGCTGACGGCGCTAGTTCCGGCTTTTTCCATCAGCGAGTTGAAGACAGCCTTTCAAATCGGCTTCATGATTTTTATCCCGTTTTTGGTCGTCGATATGATTGTCGCAAGCGTTCTAATGTCAATGGGGATGATGATGCTTCCGCCTGTCATGATTTCATTGCCGTTTAAAATTTTATTATTTGTGTTAGTAGACGGCTGGTATTTAGTCGTTAAATCATTATTACAATCCTTTTAGTTGGTGAAATGATATGAATCAAGAGTTAGTTGTAAGCATTGCGGAGCGAGGTATTTATACGATATTGATTATGAGCGGGCCGCTGTTGATTTTAGCATTGGTCGTCGGATTATTGATCAGTATATTTCAGGCGACAACACAAATCCAAGAACAGACGCTAGCATTTGTGCCGAAGATTGTAGCTGTATTGGTCGGGCTTGTCTTTTTTGCACCATGGATGATTTCGCATATGGTCGCGTACACGAGCGAAATTTTAGGCAATCTTTCAAGGTTTATAGGATAACAGCATGGAAGCATTAATACCTTCATTTTCGGGTTTTCTCTTAATTTTGGTGAGAGTGACATCGTTTTTTATAACGATGCCGATTTATTCTCACAGAAGCATTCCGGCAATGTACAGGGTCGGAATGGGTTTTTTTCTTGCTTGGATTATGTACTATACGATGGACATTCCTGTTTTTGAAATCGATGCAAGTTATTATTTGTTAATTATAAAGGAAGCGCTTGTCGGACTTTTAATTGGTTTTATTGCTTATTTAATGCTATCGGCGATTCAAATTGCCGGCGGTTTCATTGATTTTCAGATGGGCTTGGCGATTGCCAATGTCATCGATCCGCAAACAGGTGTACAAAGTCCATTGGTCGGTCAATATTTATACATGTTCGCTTTATTGTTTTTATTGGCGACAAACGGTCATCACTTATTAATGGACGGGATCTTCTACAGTTATCAGTTTATCCCGATTGATCAATATTTTATAGATTTCGGTAAAGAAGGTTTGTTGGAATTCGTTTTGCTCGCTTTTAACCAAATGTTTATCGTTGCCTTTCAAATGGCGATTCCGGTTGTCGGAAGCCTATTTATTGTCGATGTTGCTTTAGGGATCCTTGCGCGAACGATGCCGCAGCTGAATGTATTTGTTGTCGGCTTGCCTATCAAAC
>JBJFHH010000028.1:0-5424 GCA_051893475.1 Bacillus sp. (in: firmicutes)
ATGATATTGCTAAGGCATTGAACGAAACCATAGGGGAACATCGGCTAACTTCGTCACTTCCTGTGACAACGCCGATGTGACCTACATCCTATAGGCCTCCGGTCCTTCTTTCTTTAACAGAAAAGTATAGAATTTGCTGTCCAACCTTACACCTGCTATGCTCGGTCCTAAGCTGCCTCACTCAAGAAACCAAGGACGGGTTTATTGTGTGATTCATCTTAGTGCTCCCGCATGGCTCCTTTTTGATTCGCAATATATTCAAGATGGTAATCATCTGAAGAGGGCTGCAAATCTTGAGCATGTGCCTCACCAAAAAGGACCGGTGACGGTTTTTCTAAGAGCTTGTAATCTGTCACGAAGATTACAAGCTTTTTTTATTGTTTTTTGAAACTGTGCCGGTCTATTGGACGTATAATCAAGGTAATAAAACGCGAGGAGGAAGAAGAATGAATAATCATGAAATTGATTATGAATTACATGGGGATGACATGCAATTTGTTGAGGTGGAACTGGATCCGAATGAAACGGTTGTAGCCGAGGCAGGAAGCTTAATGATGATGGAGGACGGCATTACGATGGAAACCATATTTGGTGACGGCTCCCATCAATCTGCTGGCAGCGGCTTAATGGGTAAATTATTCTCAGCCGGGAAACGTGTTATTACTGGTGAAAGTTTATTTATGACGGCTTTTACAAACAGCAGTACTGGCAAAAAAAGAGTATCGTTTGCGTCTCCTTATCCGGGGAAAATTATACCGATGGATTTAAGCGAGCATGATGGAAAAATCATTTGCCAAAAAGATGCTTTCTTAGCGGCGGCTAAAGGTGTTAGTATCGGTATCGAATTCCAAAAAAGAATTGGCGCCGGTTTCTTCGGCGGAGAGGGCTTTATTATGCAAAAGCTTGAAGGTGACGGTTTTGCCTTCGTTCATGCCGGCGGGACAATCGTTCGCAAAGACTTGGCACCAGGCGAAACGCTTCGAGTTGATACAGGCTGCTTAGTAGCATTTACTAGGTCTGTCGATTACGATATCGAAATGGTGAAAGGTGTTAAGACTGCGCTGTTTGGCGGTGAAGGATTATTCTTTGCAACTTTAAGAGGACCGGGAACAGTGTGGATTCAATCGCTGCCATTCAGCAGACTTGCGAGCCGCGTTTTTGCTGCTGCACCTTCCAACGGAGGAAGAAAAGATGAAGGCAGCTCATTGAATGGACTGTTTGATTTATTGGGCGGCGATCGTTCGTAATTGATGAGATAATAATGAAAGAGAACCTTCTCTTTATCATATAGCTCAATTATAAGACGGAATGATGGTATCGACTGTCATTCCGTTTTGCATGCATTTATATAGTAAATTAAGAGCTTTAAAATTCTTAATATTCCTACTCAAATAATCCTGAGCATGATTCGTTGCAAGTTGCAGTGAAGGTCACTACAATTACTTTGTTATACGAAATAGATGCAGGGAGCGGATTGTTAAATGCCGAGAAATCTTTGGTTCATTGTGATTGGAATGGTCATTAATGTGACGGGCTCTTCTTTTTTATGGCCCTTAAATACAATATATTTACATGACCACCTTGGAAAATCGTTATCTATTGCCGGATTGGTGCTTATGGCAAATGCCTTTGCGACGGTAGTCGGTAACCTGATAGGTGGTTTTTTGTTTGATAAGATGGGCGGCTATCGCTCGATTGTTGTTGGAGGAATTATTACATTATCGGCATTGATTGGTCTGACAATCAATCACGGCTGGCCTCAATATGTGGTTTGGATGATTATTATCGGATTCGGATCAGGACTGATTTTTCCGGCTATGTATGCAATGGCGGGATCGGTATGGAAGGAAGGTGGCAGAAAAGCCTTCAATGCAGTATATGTTGCGCAAAACCTTGGTGTGGCAATAGGTTCTGCTTTAGGTGGATTTATTGCTTCTTTCTCATTCGATTATATTTTTGCTGCCAATATGATTATGTATGTCGTCTTCTTACTGCTTGTTCTTCTAACTTATAAAAACATTGAAAGCGACCCTCAAGCTCAAGTGAGCACGATTCCTCATGAACACACGATGGTTAAAGTTAAAAGCAACCGGATGCTGTATGCTTTATTGGTACTATGTACAGGTTACTTATTGTGCTGGGTCGGATATGTGCAATGGACAGCGACGATTTCGGCCTATACACAGGAGATCGGAGTTACGCTAAGACAATACAGCTTGCTATGGACGATTAACGGTGCGCTAATTGTACTTGGACAGCCTTTTATCAATAAGCTCATCAGTCTGTTCATGAAGAAAGTGAAGCTGCAAATGATTGTCGGGATGATTATATTTATGGGATCATTCGCTGTTGCGGCATTTGCAACGAATTTTTCCGGTTTTGTCACGGCTATGGTTATATTGACTGTCGGAGAAATGCTTGTATGGCCGGCAGTGCCGACTATTGCCAGCGAGCTGTCTCCGAAAGGCAAAGAAGGCTTTTATCAAGGAATCGTCAATAGTACAGCGACAGCTGGAAGAATGATTGGACCGCTTTTGGGCGGGCTGCTTGTTGATTTTTATGGCATGCAGATGATGTTTATTGTATTGATGATTTTATTCGTTGCAGCAATCGGAACGACAATTCTTTATGATAGATTGCTGATTCGCAAGCCTTCTGAGAAAAATAGAAGTGACACAATGGTTATAACTGAATAATTTATTGTATATAGAGTTATACTAAGGCTACTTGCAATTTTCTCTAAAATTTACTAAAATAACAGTTAACATCTTTTAATATGAAAAGAAATAGCGATGACAAGGAATAGTAGCATTTAGGAATGCTTTCAGAGAGCTGACGGTTGGTGCAAGTCAGTGCAGGAATAATGTGAACTCGCCTTGGAGCTGCAAGCGTGAAAACAGCAGTAGTGCTTGCCGTATCATTTACGTTACAAATGATTTGAGCGGGACGTTTATTCAAACGTCAACTAGGGTGGTACCGCGGGAAGATTACGATAATCAATGATCCTCTCGTCCCTTTTTAGGGATGAGGGGTTTTTTTGTATAAAAAAAGCAAGAATCGTGCAGTTAGTTTGTATTTAGGAGGAAAGATTATGAGCTTTAATCATCAAGAAATTGAGAAAAAGTGGCAACAATATTGGGAAGAAAATAAAACATTTAAAACGCGCGAAGATGAAGGGAAACGTAAATTTTATGCATTAGATATGTTTCCATATCCATCTGGAGCAGGACTTCATGTAGGACATCCGGAAGGTTATACAGCAACGGATATTTTAGCTCGAATGAAACGTATGCAAGGCTATAATGTTCTTCATCCGATGGGATGGGATGCGTTCGGTCTGCCAGCTGAGCAATACGCTTTAGATACAGGGAATGACCCTGCAGAATTCACGGCGAAAAATATTGATACTTTCCGCCGTCAAATGAAAGCAATCGGCTTCTCTTACGATTGGGACCGCGAAGTGAACACAACAGATCCGAATTACTATAAATGGACGCAATGGATTTTCACAAAGCTATACGAAAAAGGTTTAGCATATGTGGACGAAGTGGCTGTTAACTGGTGTCCGGCTTTAGGAACAGTTTTAGCGAATGAAGAAGTTGTCGATGGCGTAAGTGAGCGCGGCGGACACCCGGTAGAGCGCCGTCCTATGAGACAATGGGTACTTCGCATTACAGCTTACGCAGATCGCTTAATTGAAGATTTAGAGGATCTTGATTGGCCTGAAAGCTTAAAAGAAATGCAACGCAACTGGATCGGACGTTCTGAAGGTGCGGAAGTGAAATTTGCAATCGACGGACATGATGAGAGCTTCGATGTATTTACGACTCGTCCGGATACATTATTCGGTGCAACATATGCAGTATTGGCACCGGAGCACGGTTTAGTTGGAAAAATTACAACAGCAGAACAAAAAGAAGCTGTTGAAGCATACATTCAAAAAGTGAACAGCAAATCTGACTTGGAAAGAACAGATTTAGCGAAAGAAAAAACAGGTGTTTTCACAGGTGCTTATGCCATCAACCCGGTAAACGGCGCGAAAATGCCAATCTGGATTGCTGACTACGTATTGATGAGCTATGGTTCAGGTGCGATTATGGCTGTACCTGCTCATGACGAGCGCGACCATGAATTTGCGAAAGAATTTGGTTTACCGATTATTGAAGTTGTCGCAGGCGGAAATGTACAAGAAGAAGCGTACACTGGCGACGGTCTTCATGTTAACTCAGGCTTCCTGGACGGTTTAAATAAAGAAGAAGCCATTTCTAAAATGATTGCATGGTTAGAAGAGAAAGAGATTGGTACGAAGAAAGTAACGTACCGCCTTCGTGACTGGTTGTTCAGCCGTCAACGCTATTGGGGCGAGCCGATTCCTGTTATTCACTGGGAAGATGGCACAAGTACGACAGTTCCGGTTGAAGAACTGCCATTAACATTACCGAAAACAACGAACATCCGTCCTTCAGGCACAGGCGAATCACCGCTTGCTAATATTGAAGAGTGGGTAAATGTTGTCGACGAAAACGGACGTAAAGGTCGTCGCGAAACAAATACAATGCCTCAGTGGGCGGGAAGCTGCTGGTATTTCTTGCGCTACATCGATCCGCATAACTCAGAAGTACTTGCTGACCCTGAAAAATTAAAACAATGGTTGCCTGTTGATGTGTATATCGGCGGTGCGGAGCATGCGGTTCTTCACTTGCTATATGCTCGTTTCTGGCATAAATTCTTATATGATATCGGTGTGGTTCCAACGAAAGAGCCATTCCAAAAATTATTTAACCAAGGAATGATTCTTGGTGAAAACAACGAAAAAATGAGTAAGTCTAAAGGTAATGTTGTAAACCCAGACGATATCGTGGCTAGCCATGGCGGAGATACACTGCGTCTATATGAAATGTTCATGGGTCCACTAGATGCATCAATCGCTTGGTCTACAAATGGTCTTGATGGCTCCCGTCGTTTCTTGGATCGTATTTGGCGTCTGCTTGTAGATGAAAATGGCAACATCTCATCTAAAGTAGTTGATACTGACGATACAGGTAAACTGGAAAAAGTATATCACCAAACAGTGAAGAAAGTGACGGAAGACTTTGAAGGTCTGCGCTTTAACACAGCGATTTCACAATTAATGGTGTTCATCAATGATGCATACAAAGCAGAAGTATTACCTAAACAATACATTGAAGGCTTCGTTAAATTAATTTCCCCAATCGTTCCGCATATTGCTGAAGAGCTTTGGAGCAAATTAGGCAACGAAGAGTCAATTGCATACGCTGCTTGGCCTGCATATGATGAAGCGAAATTGGTTGACGATGAAGTTGAAATCGTTGTTCAAATCAACGGTAAAGTAAAAGCGAAATTAATGGTTCCAGCTGATGCAACTCGTGAAAAACTAGAAGAGATTGCAATGGGCGAAGACTC
>JBJFHH010000029.1:0-5412 GCA_051893475.1 Bacillus sp. (in: firmicutes)
ATAAAAATATAATCTAATGCATTTGTAAACAAATTAGTTTATTATATAATTATATCAAAATAATTTTTAGGGTTTATTTATACTATAATTAACGAATGGTCAATTTCGGCTGTATCCTTATAAGTGTGTGTACTGATATTTGTGAAATTGTGAGCGAATTATTGGTGAATGTAATATTTATTCGAGGAGGAGAATTATGGACGAGGCTGTCTTGCCGAAAAGTACGTATATTTATGGAGCAGGAGAAATTGAAAATCTTGCTGAACATGTGAAGAAATATGGTGCAAAGTCTTTCATTATCATGGATTCATTGCTTGTTGAAACAATGAGCCCCAAAATCGGCAGTAGTTTTAAGAATACTGAATCAATCTGTGAGATTGCTGATATCAGTGAAACTTGCAGTAGAGAAGTTGTAGATCGACTTGTCAAAGTAGCAAAAAACTTCGACCATATTATCGGTATCGGGAATGGCAAAACGTTGGATATTGCCACAGAAATAGCTTATCAAATAGGTTCTCCCTTTATTATTATTCCTTTTATTACCTTCACTAATGCATCTTGCAGATTGTGTTCAGACATTTCTGTAAAAGATTACACAATATACGCACGAGATCCGGATATGATTATTATTGATAAACAAGCCATTGCGGATGCTCCGGTGCCACTCATTGTGAAAGGTATCGAGAGTACATTGTCAGTTTATTTCGAAATCAGGGCGGCTATAAGATATAGTTCAAAGGTTTCGAGCAGAACAGGTATAATGAGCTTTGAATTTATGAGGTTGAAAAAATATTACGAGTTACTGATGGAGAATGGAGTTAAAGCGATTAAAGCTGTAGAGAAGAATCTTGTTACTCCACAATTAGAAACGGTTATTGGAGCCTGTCTTTATATAAATTATTCTTATCATTCGATTGAAGGATTATCTGTTCATAATCAATATGCTGTTATTCATGCTGTTTGTAATGGACTGTCGCAAATGAAGTCGGAAATGAAAGAGGAAGAGATTTCGTTTGCTACTATTGTGTTGCTCGTGTTGGAAAACGTCAATACTAGTGAATTGTTTGAGGTACTGTCGTTCTTCTGGGAACTTGGTCTGCCGATTCGCTTAGAGGATATCGGTATTAGAGATGTGAATGCTGAGCGGATGAAGCAAATTGCCAAGTCGATTTGTGAACGAAAAACGATGTTCGGCAATCAGTACATTAAACCAGCTGAAATAGTGGCTGCTATTATAACGGCCGATTCATTAGGAATGCAATATTTAATAGAAAAAGAAGCTAAATAATTCATAGAAGCAGAAACTGGTTGGGGAAAGTTTCTGCTTTTTATTATGTGGTAAATGTATAGGGAGGTCATCTTGCTAAAGGGGGAGTGACGTATGAAGGAGAAACCTTTAACTATATTAACTTTTATTGTATTGCTGTTCACAGGAATCGGGGCTTTAGCAGGGGGAACACCATTAATGCTTGATCCTTCAGGCAAGGCGCTGGGCTTTTCAGTAAAATGGCTGCAAGGTTCGCCATTTGCTAATTATTTGATTCCGGGTATAGTGTTATTCGTTGTAATCGGTTTAGGAACTTTGGCTGCTGCCTTCATTTTATGGAAAAAACCAGAGATATCTTGGCTTACGACAATGGCAGCCGGCGGGGCATTAATCATTTGGATTCTTGTTCAAGTCTCCATTCTCGGTTATCTCAGCATTCTGCAACCTATATTCTTTATAATAGGCGTCTTGGAATTTGTACTAGGCTTTTCTTATATAAAATTCGTTAAGATGAAAAGATATAGCGGCTACAAGATTTCTCGTAAATATTAATGAATACTCTTACTATTCTACTAGAAATTGTAATAAAAAACGAACTATGTTTAAACAATTATTAATATTGTTCGTGTTATTGGTTGACAATTTATACGGTCATTGATATTATGAGTTTGAAATTATTTTTATAGTATATTGTTAGTCGTATATCTTTGGGAATATGGCCCAAAAGTCTCTACCAAGCTGCCGTGAACGGCTTGACTACGATGAAATAGAACTGAACGTAATAGATTCATATATTTAGTATATTCTTTTGCGTATCAGTAACCATTTCTTTGTTGTCGTGCTCCGTTCCATTCTTGGACGGAGCTTTTTGTGTTGATTTTGGCTAAGTAACTGAAGATAAATGCTAATGACATTCAGGGGGAACACATAATGAAGAAGTATTTCCAATTTGAAGAGTTGGGGACGAATTATCGCCGTGAAATAGTCGGTGGTATTACAACGTTTTTATCAATGGCATATATTTTAGCAGTCAATCCGGGCATGCTATCTGCCACCGGGATGGATTATAATTCGGTATTCGTAGCAACAGCATTGGCGGCGGCAGTCGGTACTTTAATTATGGGTATTGTTGCAAAATATCCAATCGCTCTAGCGCCAGGTATGGGATTGAATGCATTCTTTGCGTATACAGTTGTTTTAGGCTACGGAATTCCATGGCAAACAGCGTTAACAGGTGTCATGTTCTCAGGTTTAATTTTCATCTTATTATCATTGACTGGTATTCGTGAAACTGTAATTAACGCTATTCCTGCACAGTTAAAATATGCTGTTGCAGCTGGTATCGGTTTATTCATTACGTTTGTAGGTTTACAAGGAGCGGGCATCATTGTAAATGATGATTCTACTCTTGTTGCATTAGGAGACTTAACTTCGGGTAATACATTATTAGCTGTTTTCGGTATTGTTGTTACAGTTGTTTTATTAGCTAAAAAGATTAACGGCGGTATTTTCTACGGTATCGTTATTACGGCAATTGCCGGTATGATTTTCAACTTAGTTGAAGTTCCGACTCAAATTGTTTCTGCTATTCCAAGCGTAGCACCTACATTTGGAGCAGCATTTGAAGCATTTTCAGATTTAAGTCAAATTTTTAATCTTCAATTTTTAGTTGTTGTATTAACATTCTTGTTTGTCGATTTCTTTGATACAGCCGGTACACTTATGGGTGTTGCTGGACAAGCTGGTTTAGTGAAAGATAATAAATTGCCTCGTGCAGGCAGAGCTTTAATTTCTGATGCGATTGCAACAGTTGTAGGTTCCATTTTCGGTACTTCGACTACCACATCTTATGTTGAATCTTCAGCGGGTGTAGGTGCGGGAGCGCGCACAGGTTTCGCTTCTGTCGTAACAGGTGTACTATTCTTGCTAGCGTTATTCTTCTCGCCGTTATTAGCAGTTATCACTTCTGCTGTAACTGCGCCGGCATTAATCATTGTTGGTGTTCTGATGGTAGCGTCATTAGGAGATATTGAATGGAAAAAATTCGAGATCGCTGTTCCGGCTTTCTTAACAATCATTATGATGCCTATGACTTACAGCATCGCAACAGGTATTGCGATCGGGTTCATTTTCTATCCAATCACAATGATTGTTGCAAAACGTCATAAAGAAGTTCACCCGATTATGTATGGATTGTTCGTTGTTTTCTTAGCGTACTTCATCTTCTTAAAATAATCGTTTGAATCCAAAAGCTAATCATGCAGCCTATATCAGCTGCGTGATTAGCTTTTTTTGTTGTTTCAATCAATCGAGTGATTGAAACTGGAAGTTTATTTATACACAGAAGACATCAAAAACGGTCATTGCTAAAAGTAGGCTTGTGATATACAATTTAATTACATAATTAATACATTTAAGGGTAAAAATGTAACATTGAACTGAAAGCGATTTCATTTCGCTTTTACATAGGGGGAGCCAAAAGATGAAACATCCGTACTTAACAGATGATCATGAACAATTCCGTAAAGCATTCCGGAAATTTTTAGAGAAAGAAGCATACCCAAACTATGAAAAATGGGAGAGGGCGCATATTATTCCGCGTGAGTTTTGGTTGAAGCTTGGAGAGAATGGTTTCTTATGTCCTGATTTGCCGGAGGAATATGGAGGGAGCGGGACGGATTGGGGATATTCGGTCGTTATTAATGAGGAGCTGGAGAAAGTCGGTTCCGGGACGGTAGGAATTAATTTACATAATGATATAGTTGTTCCTTATATTGTTGCTTATGGAACGGAAGAACAAAAACAGCGTTACTTGCCGAAATGTGCTTCGGGTGAAATCATTACGGCCATCGCGATGACAGAGCCGGGTGCAGGATCTGACTTAGCGGGTATTTCGACGACAGCGATTCTTCAAGATAATCATTATATTGTTAATGGGCAAAAAACATTCATTACAAACGGTATTCATGCAGATTTAGTTTTAGTAGCCTGTAAAACAAATCCGAGTGCTGTGCCGAAGCATAAAGGAATTAGTTTGCTGCTGATTGAGAAGGAGTCGGATGGCTTCTCAAGGGGGAAGCATTTGAATAAGGTTGGTCTTCATTCGCAGGATACCGCAGAGCTCATTTTTGATGAATGCCGTGTACCGAAAGAAAATTTGCTAGGCGAAGAAGGGTGCGGTTTTCAATATATGATGGATAAGCTGCAGCAGGAACGGCTGGTTGTGGCATTGGCAGCACAAGTGGCGGCTGAAGAAATGCTGGAATTAACATTGGGCTACATAAAAAGTCGCACGGCCTTTGGGAAGCCGATTGGCTCGTTTCAAAATACACAGTTTAAGATGGCGGAGATGGCAACGGATATTGAGATGGGAAGAGCGTTTCTTGATCAACTGATTGCCGAGCACATAGCGGGTGAAGATGTCGTTACGAAAGTATCAATGGCAAAATGGAAGCTGACAGAAATGGCCCGTAATGTTGCTGTTCAATGCATGCAGCTGCATGGCGGTTATGGATATATGGAAGAATACAAGATTGCAAGAAGATATCGCGATATTCCGGTCGCCAGTATTTATGCGGGTACCAATGAAATTATGAAAGTCATTATTGCTAAAAGACTAGGTTTATAAATTCGGAGGTGTAATAGATGAGAGAAGCAGTCATTGTAGAGATGGTAAGAACACCGGTCGGCCGCAAGAACGGGCATTTAAAAAACTTCAGGCCGGATGAATTAGCGGCATTAGTCATTGAAGAGTTGGTGAATCGTTCTGAAATCGATCCTCTATTAATAGAGGATGTGATTTTGGGCTGTGTTTCTCAGGTAGGTGAGCAAGCGGGAGATATTGCGAGAGTTGCTTCTTTAATTGCCGGACTGCCGATTGAGGTGCCGGGCGTAACGATTGATCGTCAGTGTGGTTCCAGTCAGCAAGCAGTGCACTTTGCTGCGCAAGCGATTCTGTCCGGAGATATGGATATTGTGATAGCCGGCGGAGTAGAGAGTATGTCGAGAATTCCGATAGGTTCCAATTACTTAGATGCAAAAGTAAGCAAGAAGCTGACTGATGCCTATGAAATTATTCATCAAGGGCTATCTGCGGAGAGAATCGCCCGCAAATATCAGCTGACAAGAGAAGAGTTGGATTTGTT
>JBJFHH010000030.1:0-1933 GCA_051893475.1 Bacillus sp. (in: firmicutes)
ATGTGTATCGGCGGCGGTATGGGAGCTGCTGGAGTTTTTGAATTAATTTCATAGAGCAGGTATTGCATGTTGATTGGAGTGAAGGACGGCGGAAAGCGTCCGTCCATAATGGAAACCAACAATATCGGTTTTCGCAACCTTTACCGAATAGGACGAAATTAAAACTTAGGGGGCATGAAAAATGTCAAATACGACAAAGGATTTAATTAAAGGCGGAAGTTTCTTAATTGAGGATGTAGTATTGGATCGCGTATTCACACCGGAAGATTTTACTGATGAGCATAAAATGATTGCTAAGACAGCAGAAGACTTCGTTCAAAACGAAGTGATGCCAGAAGTGGAAAAATTAGAAAATCACGAATTTGATATTTCAGTAAGATTGTTGAAAGAAGCGGGAGAACTTGGCCTTCTTGGCGCTGATGTTCCGGAAGAATACGGCGGGATTGAACTTGATAAAATCAGCTCGGCATTAATCACTGAAAAAATGGCACCTGCAGGCGGTTTCTCGATTTCACACGGAGCGCATGTAGGAATTGGCTCACTGCCAATCGTTTTGTTCGGTAATGAAGAGCAAAAGCAAAAGTACTTGCCGTTATTGGCTACTGGCGAAAAGCTTGCAGCATATGCATTAACTGAGCCGAGCTCCGGATCGGATGCATTAGGTGCTAAAACAGTAGCGAAGCTAAATGCAGAAGGCACTCACTATGTATTAAATGGTGAAAAACAATGGATTACAAATGCTGGTTTTGCAGATGTATTTGTTGTATACGCAAAAATTGACGGCGAGAAATTTACAGCATTTATCGTTGAAAGAGAATTCCCAGGTGTATCAGTCGGACCGGAAGAGAAGAAAATGGGGATTAAGAGCTCTTCTACTCGCACATTGATCCTTCAGGATGCGGTTGTGCCGAAAGAAAATTTATTAGGCGAAATCGGTAAAGGTCATGTTATTGCCTTTAACATTTTGAACATTGGTCGTTACAAATTGGGAGTTGGCGGAGTAGGTGCATCCAAGCACGCATTTGAGATTGCTGTTAAGTACTCTAATCAACGTCAGCAGTTTAAAACGCCAATTTCATCATTCAACTTAACAAGAGAAAAGTTGGCTACTATGGCTTCAAAAATTTATGCAGCTGAAAGTTCTGTTTACCGCACAGTAGGTCTTTTCGAAGACCGTATGAGCAGCTTAACAGCTGAAGAAGCAAAAGATCCGAAGCAAGTTGCCAATGCAATTGCAGAGTATGCAATTGAGTGTTCATTGAATAAATTCTTCGCTTCTGAAGTATTGGATTATGTGGTGGATGAGGGTGTTCAAATCCACGGCGGTTATGGCTTCATGGCGGAATACGAAATTGAAAGAGCGTACCGTGATTCTCGTATTAACCGTATTTTCGAGGGGACAAATGAAATTAATCGTCTGTTAGTTCCAGGAACATTCCTGCGTAAAGCATTTAAAGGCGAATTGCCGTTGTTGCAAGCTGCACAAGCGCTTCAAGGTGAGTTAATGACATTAATGCCTGAGGAAATCGGAGATGAGCCATTAGCACAAGAAAAACACCTAGTGAAAAACGCGAAGAAAATTGGTTTGTTGATTGCAGGCGTTGCCGCTCAAAAATTCGGCACAGCTTTAGAAAAAGAACAAGAAATCTTATCGAATATTGCAGATATCGCATCTGCTGCTTATGCAATGGAGTCTGTTGTATTGCGGACAGAAAAAGCGATTGCTGCGACAGGTTTAGAGAAAAATACGCAAAAGCTTCTTTACGCGCAAATCTTCTGTCAAGAAGCATTCAATGAAATTGAGCAGCATGCGAAGGAAACATTGCTTGCGACGGAAGAGGGAGATACACTTCGCGTAATGTTAAGCGGTCTGCGCAAATTCTTGCGCCATACTCCGATTAACGTCATCGGCAAGAAACGTGAAGCTGCTGAA
>JBJFHH010000030.1:2033-19030 GCA_051893475.1 Bacillus sp. (in: firmicutes)
ATTCTTGCGCCATACTCCGATTAACGTCATCGGCAAGAAACGTGAAGCTGCTGAAGTATTAGTAGAAGCTGAAAGATACGTTCTGTAATCAATATTGAACAAGAAAGGGGAATTTCTCGAATGCAGCGAAAAGCAAGACTGCTCATTCGGGAGGCTCCTTTTTTAATTTGAAGCATATTTATTAAGGCAATTAGCTGAAGAGGACTGCCGATACTTGAGTATGTACCTTACCAAAAAGGACCGGTAACAGTTTTTCTTAATAGTGGTGAAATAAAACTAGGTTTGATATAACTATAGTAAGAAGTACATAAGTATCATCTTTAATAACAAAATGTTATGTATACTTACCAATTCAGTGTGTAGGAAGGCGATGGATAATGGGACTGAAGATGTATTGGTACCCTAAATGCGGTACGTGCAGAAATGCGAAAAAATGGCTTGAAAGCAACGGGTTGACGTTTGAGGAAATTCATATTGTGGAAAATCCTCCTTCAAAACAAGAGATTGAATCTCTTTATAAGAATAGTGGCCTAGAGCTGAAGAAGTTCTTTAACACGAGCGGAATGAAGTATCGTGAGCTGGGTTTGAAGGACAAACTGAAGACGGCAACAGAAGAAGAAATGCTGGATTTATTAGCTTCAGATGGTATGCTGATCAAGCGTCCGATCGTAACGGATGGAGAAAAAGTGACAATCGGATTTAAAGAAGAAGATTTCAAGATTAACTGGTTGTAAAACAAATGCACTAGAGTATATATTGAAATGGAACATAGAAAATGGAGGGGTAAGGCATGACAACGGTATTAAAAGATTTACGTTATTCTAAAGAACACGAATGGGTAAAAGTAGATGGCGGCACAATGGTAATCGGAATCACTGATTTTGCGCAATCAGAATTAGGGGATATCGTTTTTGTAGAGCTTCCTGAAGTAGGAGATACAATTTCAGCGGACGAGCCATTCGGCAGTGTAGAGTCTGTTAAAACTGTATCTGAACTATATGCGCCAGTAAGTGGAACGGTAGTAAAAGTAAATGAAGAGTTGTCAGACAACCCTGAATATGTGAATGAATCAGCGTATGAAAAAGCATGGATGGTTGTAATCGAGCCTTCGGATGTCAGCGAATTAGAAAAGTTGATGACAGCTGAAGAATACGAAGCATTGGTGAATGAAGACTGATTTGTCGAATCCTGAGCTTACAATCGTTGAAACATGAAGAAACGGCAGCCTGGAAAGCTTATATTTTCCGGGCTGCTGTTTTCATACCCTCTATGAAATAATAGTGTAAATGTACGAATATTGGGCATGTTAATGGATAAAGAGCGCTGCGGTCAGAGGAGAACTTTATGATGGACGAGCTTGAGTTAAATAAGGTAATCATTGTAGAAGGAAAATCAGATAAGCAAAAAGTGCAAAAAGTTTTAAAAGAAGATGTGGAAATTCTTTGCACAAACGGCACAATCTCTTTTAATCAAATGGATTACTTCATAGACGAGCTATTCCATAAGGATGTATATATTTTGGTGGATTCGGATGAATCAGGAGAAAGACTTCGCAAGCAATTCAAACGGGAAATGCCTGAGGCGAGTCATCTTTATATAGATAAGACATACAGAGAAGTTGCGAAAGCGCCTGACTATCATCTTGCAAAAGTATTATTGAGCGCCAATTTCGATATTAAATTACAATACTTAAATAAAGGATGAATAATGCTGGATGAATGAATGGAATAAACAATTGATTGAAGAAAAGCTGCAGGCAAAGGAAAGTTTTTGTTTGTATGTTTATACGCCGATGTGTGGTACATGCCAGGTAGCCTCGAAAATGCTGCTGATTACACAAGAAATCCTTAAGGAAGTGACATTTGCCAAGAGCGATGCGAACTATATAAGAGAGTTGGCGTATGAGCTGGAAATTGAAAGCGTACCTTGTTTGTTGATTTTCAGGAACGGAACTTTCATCAAAAAAATCTATGCCTTTCAATCTGTTCCGTACTTAATAGAGACGATTAATAGTACTCTTATTCATTAAGAATCTATTATTTGTCGAAATCAAAAATACTATGAAAATGGGCTTACAGATTGCTGGATCGAGAAATATGTCGAGGGAATAATAAAGGAATAATCTGTAAAATGTTGTATTCACTCCTTAAGAGAACTAGAAAGGAGTGACGGCATTGAGGAAAAATTTGCAATCGGTTTTAGCGAATATTCAAAGTCATGCACAGTTGCAGGTACTTTTGAAAAAAACAAATACTACAATTGAGTTTATGTCAGAGAAAGAGCAATGGCACCTATTTCTGTCTGAACAACAAAGTCATACAAGAAGGACAGAAAAAAGCTCTCATCGCATTACCATCTCAGGGTCAAAGGAATGTATTGAGGAGGCGCTGGCGGGCAAGGTGCCGCTTAGAAAACTGCAAAAGCTGAATCAGCTTGATATACAGGGGAATTTTCGACAAATTTTATTAATTGAAGCGCTTTTATTATTAAGCAGAGAGAAAACTGTTGTATAATATTTCTGAAAATTACAACAAATAATTGACTCGGAATGAATTCGGTGATATATTTCCTATTAACTTGATAAGAATTGTTAGTTTTATATTTTCGAAGTTTCTAATATAGGAGTGAGAAGAGATGGCAAATAAAGAAAAGAAGTATCGCTTTGAAACAGTCAGTATACACGGAGGACTGCAGGTTGATCCGAATACAGGAGCTCGTTCAACACCAATTTATCAAAGTAATGCCTACTTGTTTAAAAACAGTGAGCATGCAGCCGATTTATTTGGATTGAAAGAACCAGGTTATATTTATACGCGCATTCATAATCCGACAGCAACGGTATTCGAAGAAAGAGTGGCTCTGCTTGAAGGCGGCATCGGCGCTTTAGCTGTATCGAGCGGAATGGCGGCTATTTCATTGTCGATTTTGAATATTGCCGGAGCTGGTGATGAAATTGTTGCAGGCTCGACGTTATATGGCGGTACTTACAATTTATTTGCTAACACACTCCCGAAATACGGCATTAAAGTCCATTTTGTCGATCCGGAAAATCCGGAAAATTTCCGAGCGGCTATTACACCGAATACAAAAGCGATTTTTGCTGAAACAATCGGCAATCCAAGCTTGCATGTATTGGATATTGAAGCAGTGGCGAATATTGCGCATGAGAATGGTCTCCCATTAATTGTCGATAGTACATTTACACCGCCATATTTATTGAAGCCGATTGAGTTTGGCGCAGATATCGTCATTCACTCAGCAACAAAATGGCTGCTTGGCAATGGTACAACACTTGGGGGCATTATTGTCGATGGCGGGAAGTTTGATTGGAATTCCGAGAAGTTTCCGGGATTCACAACACCTGATCCAAGCTACAATAACCTAGTATACAGTGAGGCACTTGGAGCAGCGGCATTTATTGCGAAAGCTCGTGTTCAGTTGCTGCGTGATTTTGGCCCGGCCATCAGTCCGTATAATGCGTTCCAGTTTAACCTAGGTCTTGAGACGCTTCACGTGCGCATGAAGGAGCATATCGCGAATACGAAGAAGATTGTCGCCTATTTGAAAAATCATCCTGGCGTCAAATGGGTATTGCACCCGGATGAGCCTGATCATCCAAATCATGAATTAGCGAAAAAATATTTACCTAAGGGTGCCGGCTCGGTTGTCGTATTCGGCATTGAAGGTGGCAGAGAGGCTGGAGCGAAGCTAATCGATAATATCGAGCTTTGGAGTCATGTTGCGAATGTCGGCGATGCCAAGAGCTTAATCATTCATCCGGCCAGCACAACGCATCAGCAACTGTCAGTAGAGGATTTGAAAAAATCCGGTGTTACAGAGGATTTGGTCCGTCTGTCAATCGGTATTGAAAATGCGGATGATTTAATTGAGGAATTGGAAAGCGCGCTGGCGATTGCTACAGGGAAAACATCTGTAACGACAGTTTCCTGAAATACTATTTGAATAATAGTCTATTCACATTACCTGACGAACAAGTTGCATAAATTTAACTGCACATTAAATGTCCGAATTTTGTTGACAGTATAATTAAGTTAATGATAAACTCACTTTACTTAAATAAAATGAAATTACATGAACTTAATATATAATTTACTCTTATCAAGAGAGGTGGAGGGATGTGCCCTATGAAGCCCGGCAACCGTCAAATGAGGATATTTGAAATGGTGCCAATTCACACAAAGCAGTATAGGCTGTTTTGATAGATGAGAGAAAGGGATTTTTCTGGAATTCGGGAACCTTTCTGCTCATTTGTGCAGAAAGGTTTTTCTGTTTTTTGAGCATATATGGATAAGTTAATAGTAGTAATCAGATTGTCAGGACAAGAGGTGTGAAAGAATATGATAGCAATAAAGAATGTGACAAAGATCTTTTCTAATAAAATGTCTAAAAAGCTAAAAGCTGTCGATAGTGTATCAGTTGATATAAATCCCGGCGAAATATTCGGTGTCATCGGCTATAGCGGTGCCGGAAAGAGTACATTAATCCGAATGCTGAACGGCTTGGAAGTACCGACGGAAGGACAAGTAATTGTCAACGATAAAGAGATATCATCGATTAAAGGGAAGCAGCTTCGCGAAGCGCGTCACGAAATCGGAATGATTTTTCAGCACTTCAATCTTTTATGGTCAAGAACGGTAAGAGAAAACATCGCTTTCCCGCTGGAAATTGCCGGTGTTTCAAAAGCGCAAAGAATGAAGCGTGTCGATGAGCTTATTAAACTAGTTGGACTCGAAGGCAGAGAGGATGCTTATCCTTCTCAGCTGAGCGGTGGTCAGAAGCAACGTGTCGGCATAGCCAGAGCGCTTGCCAACAATCCGAAAGTATTGCTTTGTGATGAAGCGACTTCGGCATTGGATCCGCAAACAACAGACAGCATTTTAGATTTGCTGGTAGATATTAATCAAAAGTTGAATTTAACAATTGTTCTTATTACACATGAAATGCATGTCATCCAAAAGATTTGCCACCGCGTTGCTGTTATGGAAGCAGGGAAGGTAGTAGAAATTGGAGATGTGCTCGAGGTATTCCAAAATCCTCAAGCTGACATAACAAAACGCTTCGTTAAGCAACTTACCGATCCGGAAGAAACAGCAGAAGCGATTGAGCACCTGCTGCAAAAATATAAAAAAGGTGCAGTTGTTAAACTTACATTTGTAGGGGATGATGCTGAAAAACCGGTGGTAAACGAGCTGATTCGTCAATTTACCTTCGATATCAATATCATTCAAGGTAAAATTTCACAAACACAAAAAGGTTCGTATGGAACATTGTTTGTTCACATAGACGGAGATGCTGCTGATGTGAAGGAAGCAGTGGAATTTTTACAACAAAGAAGTGTCGGCGTGGAGGTGATCACAAATGCTTGAAACATACTTGCCAAACGTTAATTGGGAGAAAATGTGGGAAGCAACGAATGAAACATTGTTTATGACAGGTATATCTGTGATTGCTGTGTTTGTATTTGGAATCTTATTAGGTTTAGTCTTATTTTTAACATCAAAGGGTAACCTTTGGGAAAATAAATTAGTATACGGAATTGTAGGGGCATATGTGAATATTTTCCGAAGCATTCCTTTCATTATTTTAATCGTATTGCTTATTCCATTTACGAAGTTGGTAGTAAGAACAATGATTGGGTGGGAGGCTGCTTTACCGGCTCTGATTATCGGTACAGCACCATTTTATGCTCGTATGGTGGAAATCGCGCTTCGTGAAATTGATAAAGGCGTTATTGAAGCGGCAAAGGCAATGGGGGCAAAAACAAGCACAATTATATGGAAGGTGTTGCTTCCTGAATCAATGCCGGCGATTGTTTCCGGTATTACGGTTACAACGATTGCGCTATTGGGTTCTACAGCGGTAGCGGGTGTTGTCGGAGCTGGTGGATTAGGTAACCTTGCATACTTAGAAGGTTTCTCCAGAGGCCGTAACGATGTAACGTTGGTCGCGACTGTGATTATTTTAATTATTGTGTTCATTGTTCAATTTATTGGTGATCGCATTACATTGAAAATTGATAAAAGATGATTATGCAGTTATTTTTATAACTTATAATAGAATATTTTGAGAAAAGAGGAGCAGATTTACATGAAGAAAAACTGGGCTTTATTACTTGTTTTAGCACTATCGTTGTTATTAGCGGCATGTGGAACTTCAAATTCAGATTCTGGTTCAGATACTGACTCTGATTCAAAATTAGTTGTTGGTGCATCTAATGTGCCTCATGCAGAAATTTTAGAACAAGCTATTCCTATACTTGAAGAACAAGGAATTGAATTGGAAGTTGTAACTTTCACAGACTATGTGTTACCGAATAAATCATTAGCAGAAGGGGACTTAGATGCGAACTATTTCCAGCATATCCCTTATTTAGAATCGCAAATTGCTGACAATGGTTATGATTTTGTTAATGCTGGCGGCATCCACATCGAGCCAATTGGTGTATATTCTCAAAAATATGACAGCCTTGAAGAACTGCCTGAAGGTGCAGAAATCATCATGAGCAGCTCTGTTCCTGACCATGGCCGAATTTTATCATTGCTTGAAGCAGAAGGTTTAATCACATTAAAAGATGGAATCGATAAAACAACTGCAACAATTGATGACATCGTAGATAATCCGAAAAACTTAACGTTTAAAACAGACATTGATGCAGCCCTTCTTCCGCAAGTTTACAAAAATGGTGAAGGTGATGCGGTATTAATCAACTCTAACTATGCTCTTGATGCAGGTTTAGACCCAGCGAAGGATCCGATTGCAATTGAAAGCTCTACAGATAACCCATATGTGAATGTAATCGCGGTTAAGAGCGAAGACGCGGATAACGAAAACATTAAAGCGCTTGTAGAGGTGCTTAAATCTGAAGAGATTCAAGATTTCATTACGGAAACTTACGGCGGTTCAGTCGTACCAGTTACTGAATAATATATAATAAGGAAGGATCTAGAGTTTATCTAGGTCCTTTTTTGTATTTGCATGGAAAAATATAAAAATGATGGGTGTAAACGCTTTCTTTGTCGGTGAGCCGTTTATACGCTTTTTGAGCAGGGTATAAGCTGTTTGTGCACTTGATTGATTAGCGTTAGATTGTAAGAGAAAAGCGTTGGAGAAAGCAGCGTGTAAATGAAAGGATGATTCACTATTCGTACGCTTAATTTGAATGTAACCAATGACATGGAAAAAGCCATGCAGACAGCTCATGGTGTAGGGTATGCAGAATATTGCCAAAGCCTTGAAGTAAGAATGCAGGTGGAAAGAAGACGTACTCAAAGTCATATGGAAAGTATTCAAATACTGAATGAATATGGCAGAAGCATTTGGAGATAGTGAACTTGCATGCTATTTATAGGGCAGCAATGAAAAGAGCCGGAAAATATATTTTCCGGCTCTTTTCATTTGGTCTCAGAATTCCGAGTTAAGAGGTGCAAAACAGCAGACGGGAGTAAGCGAATCGTTTCAGGTATAATGAAAATATAGGCTCTGTTTGTAGGTTTTCTTTCTTATTAAAAGCTGTGATATAATGAACGATGGATGTATGAAGTAAACAGTAAAAGTTAAACACTGTATGTGTAGTGTAAAATGGAGCTTTATTTGTTGATTTCCAAATTATATTTGTTATAATATGAGAATGAGAATAGATTGAGAATTAGTTTAAAAGAAAATTAACATAGTAAAACAAGAAATAGCTGGAGGTATAAATATGTCACGTTTAAAAATTGAAGATTTACATGTTTCAATCGAAGATAAAGAAATTCTAAAAGGTGTAAACCTTGAAATTAAGGGTGGGGAAATCCACGCAATCATGGGACCGAACGGTACTGGTAAATCAACTTTATCTTCTGCGATTATGGGTCACCCGAAATATGAAGTAACTAGCGGAAGCATTTCATTAGATGACGAAGATGTATTGGAAATGGAAGTTGACGAGCGCGCTCAAGCTGGTCTTTTCCTTGCTATGCAATATCCAAGTGAAATCTCTGGTGTAACAAATGCTGACTTCTTACGTTCTGCAATCAATGCTCGTCGTGAAGAAGGAGATGAAATCTCACTTATGAAATTCATCCGTAAAATGGATGAGAAAATGGACTATCTTGAAATGGATCAGGATATGGCTCAACGTTACTTGAACGAAGGCTTCTCAGGCGGAGAGAAGAAACGTAATGAGATTCTTCAATTAATGATGATCGAGCCTAAAATTGCGATTCTTGACGAAATTGACTCAGGTCTTGACATTGATGCACTGAAAGTTGTTTCTAAAGGTATCAATGCAATGCGCGGAGAAGATTTCGGCTGCTTAATCATCACTCACTACCAACGCTTATTGAACTACATCACTCCTGATTATGTTCACGTTATGATGCAAGGTCGCATTGTAAAATCAGGCGGTCCTGAGTTAGCGCAACGTTTAGAAGCAGAAGGCTATGACTGGATCAAGCAAGAATTAGGTATTGAAGACGAAACTGTAGGCCAAGAAGCGTAAGTTAGGAGGATTTCAATGATTACTGAAATAAAACTACCTCTTGAGAAAGCGACATTACAATCTTTTTCAAGTGCAAATAACGAACCAAACTGGCTTATGGAACTGAGAGAAAAAGCTTTTGATAGCTTAACTTCTCTTGAAATGCCAAAACCAGATAAAACAAATATCAGAAATTGGAACTTCACAGAGTTTGCTAATCATACGGTAGAGAGTGAAGCATTCTCTTCACTTGATGAGCTGCCTGAAGAAGTTAAAGCGCTTCTTGATGCAGAAGAGAAGCATAATATATATGTGCAAAGAAATAACACACCTGCATTTATATCTATTTCAGAAACATTAAAAGAGCAAGGTGTCATTTTTACAGATATCATTACGGCTGCCCGCGAACACAGCGAGCTAGTCCAAAAATATTTCATGACTAAAGGGATCAAAGTTGATGAGCATCGTTTAACAGCATTGCAAGCTGCATTGATGAATGGCGGTATCTTCATCTACGTTCCGAAAAATGTTGAAGTCAAAGAACCTTTACAAGCGGTGTTTTTACGAGATAACAAAGATGCATCTTTGTTCAATCATGTTTTGATTGTTGCTGATGAAAACAGTCAAGTGACATATGTGGAAAACTATATTTCTACTGTTGAAGGCTCAGGTCTTGCAAATATCGCTACTGAAGTAATCGCAGAAAATGGTTCAAAAATCCTTTACGGTGCTGTGGATACTTTAACGAAAGACGTAGTGACATATGTGAACCGTCGCGGAGTGGCTGGAAACGATGCAACAATTGAATGGGCTCTTGGTCAAATGAACGATGGCAACACTATTTCTGAGAATGTGACGAACCTTGTTGGCAACGGTTCTAATTCAAATGCAAAAACGGTTGTTGTCGGTCGCGGAGAACAAAAACAAAACTTTACAACAAACATCAGACATTACGGTAAAAACTCTGAAGGCTTCATTCTTAGCCATGGTGTAATGAAGGACAGCGCTTCAGCAATTTTTAACGGAATCGGTAAAATCGAGCACGGTGCATCGAAGGCTAACGCAGAGCAAGAAACTCGCGTATTAATGCTGAGCGAAAAAGCGCGCGGTGATGCAAACCCGATGCTTCTGATCGATGAAGACGATGTATTGGCTGGTCACGCGGCATCAGTTGGTCGTGTTGATCCGCTGCAACTTTACTATTTAATGAGCCGCGGTATTCCGAAAGTGGAAGCAGAGCGATTAATTATTCACGGTTTCTTGGCTCCGGTTGTTAAAGTATTGCCGATCGAGGCAGTTAAGAAGCAATTGGTGGAAGTAATCGAAAGGAAAGTTCGCTAATGAACGCTGCTGAAATCCGTAAGCAATTTCCTATATTAGACCAGGAAGTAAATGGTCATCCATTAGTCTATCTTGACTCAGCTGCAACTTCTCAAAAGCCGCAAGTTGTCATTGATGCTATTGATCAGTATTACCGGGAGTATAATTCGAACGTCCACCGCGGCGTTCATACTCTTGGTACGCGTGCGACGGATGGCTATGAAGGAGCGCGTGAAAAGGTACGTAAATTCATCAATGCTTCAGCAACGGAAGAAATTATTTTTACTAAGGGGACAACTGCTTCTATTAACTTAGTAGCAGCAAGCTATGGTCGCACTAACATTCAAGAAGGAGATGAAATTGTCATCTCGATGATGGAGCACCACAGCAATATTATTCCTTGGCAGCAGTTGGCTTTGCAAACAGGAGCGACATTGAAGTACATTCCTCTTCAGGAGGATGGGACAATTTCGCTTGATGATGCACGAAACATGATTACACCGAATACGAAAATTGTATCGATTATGCATGTATCGAATGTTCTCGGCGTCATTAACCCAATTAAGGAAATAGCTGAAATTGCCCATGAAAATGGTGCAGTTATGGTTGTGGACGGTGCTCAAGGAGCTCCTCATATTAAAATAGATGTTCAAGATTTAAATTGCGATTTCTACGCTTTATCCGGACATAAGATGTGCGGACCGACAGGAATAGGAGTGCTTTACGGTAGGAAGCATTTGTTGGAAAGTATGCCTCCGATTGAATTCGGCGGAGAAATGATTGATTTTGTTGATTTATATGATTCGACATGGAAAGAACTTCCGTGGAAATTCGAAGGCGGTACGCCAATCATTGCCGGAGCGATCGGTTTAGGGGCAGCAATTGATTTTCTTGAAAGTATCGGACTTGAAAATATTGAGCAGCATGAACATAAGCTGGCGGCCTACGCATTGAAGCGAATGTCAGAAATAGAAGGACTGACGATCTACGGTCCGATGGATGCTTCAAAGCGAGCAGGAGTTATTACGTTCAATTTAGAGGATGTGCATCCTCATGACGTAGCAACCGTATTAGATGCTGAAGGGATTGCCGTTCGTGCAGGGCATCATTGCGCTCAGCCGTTAATGAGATGGCTGAAGGCTTCTGCTACTGCAAGAGCAAGCTTTTATTTATACAACACAGAGGATGACATTGACAGGCTGGTTGAAGGCCTAGTTAAAACGAAGGAGTATTTCAGCAATGTCTTTTAATAACTTAGATAACCTCTATCGTCAGGTGATTATGGATCACTATAAAAATCCTCGCAATAAAGGGTCGCTTGATGAAGGAAACTTAACAGTAGACATGAATAATCCGACATGTGGAGACCGTATTCACTTGACGCTTAAAGTCGAGGACGGAATTGTAACAGACGTAAAGTTTGATGGTGAAGGCTGCTCCATTTCAATGTCTTCTGCAAGTATGATGACTCAAGCAATCAAAGGGAAAGATGTCGAGACAGCAATGAAATTGTCTCGTATTTTCTCTGAAATGATGCAAGGTAAAGAAGTTGAAATAGATGATGATTTAGACCTTGGCGATATTGAATCGCTTCAAGGTGTGGCTAAATTCCCTGCGCGTATCAAGTGTGCAACACTTGCTTGGAAAGCGATGGAAAAGGGATTGGACGAAAAGTAATTTGACAGTTGGAGGGTTTCTATAGACCCTCCTTCTGATGAAATGGGAGGTATACGACCTATGGTGAAAAAAGCGCCAGAAATCGGTGATTATAAATATGGGTTTCACGATCGCGATGTTTCGATTTTCCGTTCAGAACGCGGATTAACGAAAGAAATCGTTGAAGAAATTTCAAAAATGAAAAACGAACCACAGTGGATGCTTGATTTCCGTTTGAAATCATTGGAGCATTTCTACAAAATGCCTATGCCGCAATGGGGAGGCGACCTATCTGCTTTGAATTTTGATGAAATTACGTACTATGTAAAACCATCAGAGAAATCAGAGCGTTCTTGGGATGAAGTTCCTGACGAAATCAAGCAAACATTCGATAAGCTTGGTATTCCGGAAGCGGAGCAAAAATATCTTGCCGGTGTATCGGCTCAATACGAATCTGAAGTTGTTTACCACAACATGAAAGAAGATTTGGAAGAGCAAGGGATCATCTTTAAAGATACTGACTCTGCTTTAAGAGAAAATGAAGACATTTTCCGTGAGCATTGGGCAACAGTTATTCCTCCGACGGATAACAAGTTTGCAGCGTTAAACTCTGCTGTATGGTCGGGCGGATCTTTTATTTATGTACCGAAAGGAATTAAATTAGAAACTCCGCTTCAAGCGTACTTCCGTATTAACTCAGAAAATATGGGGCAATTCGAGCGTACATTAATCATTGTTGATGAAGGTGCAAGTGTACACTATGTTGAAGGTTGTACAGCTCCTGTCTATACAACAAACTCACTTCATAGTGCAGTTGTTGAAATCATCATCAAGAAAGACGCATACTGCCGTTATACAACAATCCAAAACTGGGCGAACAACGTATACAACCTTGTTACGAAACGTGCGGTTTGTGAAGCAAACGCGACAATGGAATGGGTTGATGGAAATATCGGTTCTAAACTGACGATGAAATATCCGGCTGTTATCCTGAAAGGCGAAGGCGCAAGAGGGATGACATTATCTATCGCTCTTGCAGGTAAAGGCCAACACCAGGATGCAGGTGCGAAAATGATTCACTTGGCACCGAATACATCTTCAACGATTGTTTCGAAATCGATTTCGAAACAAGGCGGAAAAGTAACATACCGTGGTATCGTTCACTTTGGCCGCAAAGCAGATGGAGCTCGTTCAAACATTGAGTGTGATACGCTGATTCTTGATAACCAATCTACTTCAGATACAATTCCATACAATGAAATCTTGAATGACAACATTTCATTAGAGCATGAAGCAAAAGTATCGAAAGTATCAGAAGAGCAATTATTCTACTTAATGAGCCGCGGTATTTCTGAAGAAGAAGCAACAGAAATGATCGTAATGGGCTTCATTGAGCCATTTACAAAAGAATTGCCAATGGAATATGCTGTTGAGATGAACCGTCTGATTAAGTTCGAGATGGAAGGGTCAATCGGCTAATCTATTCGGATTACGTTAAAAAACGACATAGCTTGCTGGCTATGTCGTTTTTATATGGTTTTAAATACAGCAATCACATTTTTCTGTTAATCATATTGATGTTCTTGGTCATTATTAATACAGAACAAGATGGTTAAATAAAACGAGTCTTAAAGCCTGCCAATATCGTTCTCCCCAAACTCTATGATAAAATAAGGGCAACAAATTCAAATAAAGGTTGATACGTATGATATATATTGGGGTTACAGGTTGGGGTGACCATGAATATGTATATGGGACAAATATTTCTGCGCGAAATAAGCTTCAGGCGTATTCGGAGCATTTTCCAATCGTTGAAGTGGATACGGCTTTTTATGCTATTCAGCCTGTCAGAAACAGTTCGAGATGGGTTAAGGAGACCCCGGATGGTTTCCGGTTTATTGTGAAGGCTTATCAGGGAATGACAGGGCATAATCGCGGTGACATTCCTTTTGAGAGCAAGGAGGAAATGTTTCAGGCATTTCGAGAGTCGCTTGTTCCTTATTTGGAAAGTGGAAAATTAGCGATGGTCTTATTTCAATTTCCTCCATGGTTTAAGTGTGTAAAGGAAAATGTGGAGTATTTAAGATGGTGCAAGCAGCAAATGGGAGACCTTCCGGTTGCATTGGAATTTCGCAATCAATCGTGGTTTCAGCCGGCCTTTCGGGAGAAAACATTACAGTTTATGAGAAATGAAGGATGGATTCATACTATTTGTGATGAACCGCAGGCTGGCGAAAATAGTGTGCCGATTGTGCTGGAGCCGACAAATAAAGATGTTACACTTATACGGATGCACGGGCGCAATGTGTATGGCTGGAATAAGCCGGCATCAGGTGAAGATTGGCGTGCGGTACGTTTCTTATATAAGTATAATGAAACGGAGCTGCAGCAATGGAAATCCTATCTGGAGAGCTTGCAAAAGCAATCGAAGGATATTTATATGTTGTTTAATAATAATTCCGGTGGAGACGCTGCTGAGAATGCCCTGAGAATGATTGAAATGCTCGGTATGGAATACACGACGCTATCACCGAAGCAATTAGATTTGTTTTAATAAGATTAACTGATTTGAATAGAGTGCAAAGGTGGCTGCAGTTTTGGAATGGATTATACTTTTACTGGCAACAGGGTTTTGTGCTGGAGTAATCGGTGCCTTGGTGGGACTTGGAGGAGGAATTATCATTGTTCCTGCTCTGCTGTTTATGCATCAGTCGTTAGGGCTGCTCGGTGATTTAACGCCGCAAAAGGCTGTAGGAATCTCGACAGTCATCATGATTTTTACGGGACTTTCCTCGACTCTTGCTTATATAAAGCATAAAAGAGTGGATTATCAGACAGGGTTGATTTTCTTTATCGGAAGCGGCCCGGGAGGCATTTTAGGCTCTATTGTCAATAAAATGCTCGATGTGCAGGCATTCAATTTATACTTTGGTTCATTTGTTATCATTGTTTCCATTATTCTGCTTATTAAGGACCGTTTAAAGCCAGCGAATCTTATTAAGCGTGCAACGTTTGTAAAAACATACAAGGATTTAGATGGTTCCGAATATATATATGGATATAAGCCGAGTATCGCTATTGCGATTTGCTTTCTCGTCGGCTTTTGTTCAGGACTGTTTGGAATCGGAGGCGGATCGTTAATTGTTCCGGCAATGATTTTACTGTTTTTGTTTCCGCCTCATGTGGCAGTGGCAACAAGTATGTTCATCGTGTTTTTATCAAGTATGACAAACTCCATCACGCATCTTGCGTTAGGTAATGTGGTGTGGGCATATGCTTTTGCCTTAATTCCGGGAGCGTGGTTCGGAGCGAAAACAGGTGCATTTATCAATACGAGATTAAAAAGCAAAACAATCGTGGCGCTGTTACGAATGATTTTACTTGTAATCGGCATAAAGCTCATCTGGGAAGGGATTTCTGGGTAAGGTTTAGATTGAATTTTCATTTAAAAGACCGGCTGTGTATAGGAAAGAGGTAATTGTAATGGGCGAAACTTTACATTTTTATTATATTAACGATCTTCATAGCCATTTCGAACATTGGCCTCGGATTGAGCAATTTATTCATAAGAGCAAGGAACATCATAATGAAACAAATGAAGAAGTGATTGTATTGGATATTGGTGACAATGCCGATCGTTTTCATCCCTTTACAGAGGCTTTATTAGGCAAGGGAAATGTAAGGCTGCTAAATGAAATAGGCTGTAATTATGCAACAATCGGCAACAATGAGGGTATTACATTTCCTTTTGAGGCGTTGGATCATTTATATGATGAGGCGCAGTTTAAAGTTGTAGTTGCCAATTTATTTTATCCGAATGGACAGCGACCAGGCTGGGCGTTGCCATACAGCATTCATGTCACAAGGCATGGAACGCGCATTGCCTTTATAGGTGCAACGGCCTACTTTCGATTATTTTATAATAAACTGGGTTGGAGAATGACGGAGCCTTATGAAGAAATTTCACGGGTTGTGAATGAGGTGGAAGGGAAATGCGATTGTATTGTACTGCTCTCGCATCTTGGTCTTGAGACTGATGAACGGATTGCGGCGACTATTCCGGAAATAAGCGTCATTCTAGGAGCACATACACATCATATATTGCACCATGGAAAGTCAGTTAATAACACGCTTTTATGCGGGGCAGGAAAAGGTGGTACATATGTCGGACATGCGGAATTATCTTTAGACAATTCTCATCGCCTTAATTCTGTTTCAACCAGATTGTTTGATATGAATAAACAGCCAGCAGCTGAACATGAGAAGGACTATGTCTTTTCACTTCATGAAATCGGCAAGGAGCAAATGATGACGGAAATATGCCGTCTGCCAAAGCCAATCGAGGTTGATTGGTTCGGCGAATCCCCTCTCGTCAGGTTGTTGTGCGAATCATTAAGAACATGGTGTGAGGCGGATTGTGCGTTCCTTAATGCCGGCTTATTGCTGAATGGATTGGAAGAAGGGATTGTAACGGCTTACGATATTCATAAGATTTGTCCGCATCCTATTAATCCATGCTTAATAGAGGTTTCCGGAAGCGAGTTAAAAGAAATACTTGTTCAGTCAATGGATGAGAAATGGCCGCATATGCAGATTAAAGGGTTCGGCTTTCGCGGCAACATTTTTGGAATCATGGTTTATAGTAATGTTCGAATTGTCAGCAAGCACGAAATATATATTGGTGACGAAATATTGCAGCCGGACCGGTTATACAAGCTTGCCTTGCCGGATATGTTTACATTCGGTTACTTCTTCCCTAGCATTACAAGATCGGAGAAAAAGCAGTACTTCTTGCCGGAGTTTTTGCGCGACATATTGGCAAAAAGCCTTGTAGCCCATTAATTTCACCATTTGGATTACTTTTTCATATTTTATTTTTGAGCTCATATTATGTATGATTGACCGATTGGATTGGGAAATGATGCAGAGGTGCAACTTGAAATGAAAAGGGAGAGGGTCAGATGGTCGAGTTGAAGCCGGTTGTAATTCATGATCGAGTGTTTACAGCAATTTCGGTTAAGCTGCCGAAAACAAATTTATTAGTTGTGACATCGGAGCGTGGCTATATTATGTGCGGCGCACTTGATGTAGGTTTATTAAATGAAAAACTGGCAGATCGGAATATTGTTGCCGGTAGAGCAGTTGGTGTCAAAACAATTGAAGAGTTATTAGATGCGCCGCTTGAATCCGTTACAACCGGAGCTGAGAAGCTTGGAATCTACAAAGGGATGATCGGACAGGAGGCGCTTTTATATATGTAGAGCCGCTAATTCAAGTGGTTTTCCGAAAGTCCGGTTTGTGCGGGCTTTTTCTTTTATAGATGAATTGTTAAAAATAGTATAAAGAGAAATTAAATGTAAACATTAAATGAAATCGAGGAGCAAAATGTTCTGCTAGATTTGATGAGCGATATTTTCGTGGTGGATGATTATATTTTTACACATTCATTTCATGTAACGTTATATTCGATTGCGATCGGTTTGAAGTTGAAGGTGCCATCGGAGATTTTGATGAAGCCGGATAAACTGACAGAGGAAGAATT